>DNJM01000040.1 GCA_003489085.1 Lachnospiraceae bacterium | reverse complement strand
ATACGTCTAATTCCATGCGGCATATCTTTTGTATAATTCGGGATAACTGAATGCTATTTTAACCCTGCAAGTTTCCGCAGGGTTTCTTCATCAGAAAAATCCCATGCTGGTATTTCATTTTCATCAGAAATTTTGGGAGTGGATTTTGCTATTGCATTCCGTTTCATTTCCGTATCGGCATATGCGTATACCCGTGTTGTTTCAAGGGATGAATGTCCGAGAAAGTCGCTAAGCAGTGCCAACGGCATGCCATTTCGGTATAAATGCATCGCCCGTGTATGGCGCATCAGGTGGGGATGGATCCTTTCCGGCATTTCAGGGCAGGTGGCCTTTGTGGATTCGCCGTATTTTTTCATAAACGCTGCAACCGTGTCTGGCGACATCTGATGTCGTTGATTATGGGTCACAGTGTAAAACAGATAATCTTCCAGATGCATCGGTTCGCTTTCATGGAATCTGTTGAGGTACTGCCGCAGATGCCTGATTGTTACATCCATCAACGGAACTACACGGGTTTTGTCCCCTTTTCCCTTTAAATACACATACGGTGAAACTACATTCAGGCAGAAATCCCCAATCCGGATATCCAGCACTTCCTGACAGCGTGCGGCTGTATCATACATCAGAATCATAAGGAACTGATTCCGCAAGCCTGTTGGTTTTCCCACATCAGGCTGTTTCAGAAGTTCCTTTAATGCGGATTCGCTCAAAAAGCTTACCGTTTTAGCAGACTCTTTCCTGACCGGGACAAGGCATGTTTCCGCATAAACCGACGTCATGGAAAAGTCGCGCAGTCCGAGATATCCTGCAAAGGACTTTAATGCCATCAGCCGCTGATTACAGGTGCCTGGAGAATTCTTTCGGCTGTCTGAGAGCCATTCCAAAAATCCACTGACCGTATCCCGGTTAATATCATCTGTTCCCATGCTTAAAAGCGTAACGGATTGTTTCTCCTGCATGTAATCAATAAACAGGTTGATGGCATATCTATAAGAATCTACCGTATTTTTGCTGTAGCATTTTTGTTTTGGCAGGTATATTTGGAAGAAATCCCGCATGGCCCTGATAAGAAATTCATCTTTAATCTTCATGCGCCACCTCCGGTATCAAACCACCAAACCTGTTCCTGTCCATCCCTGACATTGCGAAGAAAATCTCTGGGATCAGATGTATATAATAAGCCGTGGCCGAAAAATCTGCATGCCCCATATAGGCGCTCAGATAAGGAATGCACACGGATAAGTCCTTTCCATCTGCCATCCACTGGTAAAGTCTGTGGGTTGCAAAAGTATGGCGGAAATCATAAGGTCTCGGAGGACATCCATTTGCGGCATCCATGCCTGCATCTTCCCAGCACTGCCTGAAAACATCAATAAGCCATCCTGCACCGTAATGCCTGCCACCGTATTTCTGGCATGGGAAAAAATATTCGCTGCCTGGAAATATCCTTTCCAGATGTTCCCTGTACCTGCAGCAGATTCCTGCCAGCCCGGCAGGAAGACTTACCCGGCGGTCTTTATGTCCTTTTGATTCGGGAATGAACAGTGCGCCACAGTCCGGTGAAAGGTCTGCCGTCCGTATCAGGCGCACTTCATTAGGGCGCAGTCCGCAGGCATACATAATCCTGAAAATAACCGGTATCTGCAGATGGCGCAACATGAAGCCGGACATCACCGGCCGGGTGTCGGCTGCATGGAAAAACTTCTCCAGTTCCTCTGGGGTAAAGATATGCGGAACATGGCGCTGGCTTTCCCTGGGGACAATCCCATTCGGGATGACGCAGGCTTCCTTCCCTCTTCTGTTCATATAACGTGCAAGCTCTCTTACAGGTGCCATTCGGTTTCGGAAGCTTTCCGGCTTTTCCGTCGGTTTTATCACTGCCCATGCCATGGCAATATCAGGCGTTATTGTTTCTGCATCAGGGAAATGCTCCAGGCAGAAACGGTCGAATTCCAACAATATTTGGCTGCTTACTACATAAGGATATCCGAGGGAATGTTTCTGTTCCAACAGCAGATCCAGATCTTCTTTTAACTTACTGGAAAACGGATATTTTTTCATTGCAGTTCCTCCCTTCCCAAAGGAATTGAGGAAATGTCAACAGCACAGGAATCCAGCCCTTCACGACTGGCTGCTATATAAGGCTTCAGGGAGTCTGCCCCTGAATGGCCAAGGATTTCCTTTATTGTATCCAGTGGTATGCTGTTTTCCAGCATCCGGCTGGCAATGGAACGGCGGAAACTGTGGAAACCTTTATGGTCTGCAGCTGTCCATAAGATATTTACATGTGCGGCGTTTCTTTTGACAAGGGACCATGCGGACCATGTCTTCATCGGCTGGTACGGCCGCCGGCTTCTCAAAAAAATAGAATCTTCTCCGACAGTTTCCGGACGGGATGTCAGGATATAGTCTGCAAGTGCGTTCAGGACGCTTACCGGTATGGGCAGCACAAGCGGTTTTTCAGTCTTGCTTTGCACAAGATGGATTTCCTGCCTTTTCCAGTCAACATCCTGAAATCTTAATCCAAGCACGTCCACGCCCCTCAATCCTGTATGCATGGCCAGCATAAGAATGGCGTAATCACGCTTGCCGCAGGGTTCTCTCCTGTCAATGCCCTGTACAATTTGCGTACACTCACTTCCAGAAAAGCCTTCGATGCATTTGTGCCTTACAGGAGCTTTCACAAGAAAAATGCTGTCCAGCCGGATGGCGATGAATCCTTGTGAAAACAGATATTTCCCAAACGGCCTGAGTAAGGACAGGCAGTCTCCAATACGCTGATAGCTTTTAGATAAAACGGGGATATAATCCAACGCATCTTTTTCTGTGAAAGACAGAAGTTCGCTATATCCAAGTGATGCTGCATAAAGCAAGAAATGCCTTAGCGCTGTCCGGAGCCTGCGAACAGTGGCTTCTTTACTGCCGGATCGGATGCGGAGATCAAGATATCCGTCAAGATACTCCTGCAGCTTTTCGGGCAGGACAGACATGTTCTTTGGCTCGCAGTATTTCCATGCCGTTTTCCCTTCAATCTGCAGGTCGGCAATAATCCTTGCCACTTTCCTGACCTTTCTGTACCTGCGGACATGAACGCCTCCAAATTCATAGCTTTCCGCATAGCAGGCAAGACATTCCTGCATTTTTTCGTCGGAATACTTTTCACAGCCATGCTGTGAGAAATACTGCCGAATAGGGACGACCCCATAATACCAGTAATCTTGCAGTGTTGTGGAAGCAAGGCCAAAGCCTTCTATACATTGGTACGCTTCCTGTGTTACATGTTCGACTGTCTGAACAATTGTCTGTGACATTTTGTCATCCTCCTTTATAATTGCTGCCCCAAGCAGGGTTATTTCAATTATAAAAGAAAGAATGTTATGCCGAAATTTCTTTGTGCTCCACAGGAAAATATAGTATACTCCAATTAATACTAGATAAAGTTCGGGATAACTCTTTTTTCGGCATAAGATACCTTATCCCGAATTCGGGATAAGG
>DNJM01000078.1:18578-18814 GCA_003489085.1 Lachnospiraceae bacterium | reverse complement strand
AAGAAATTTACAGCTCAGGTTTACGTATTAACAAAAGACGAAGGTGGACGTCATACACCATTCTTCAACAACTACCGTCCGCAGTTCTATTTCAGAACAACTGACGTAACAGGTGTTTGTGAATTACCAGAAGGAACAGAAATGTGCATGCCTGGTGATAACGTAGAAATGACAGTTGAACTGATCCATCCAGTAGCTATGGAGCAGGGACTTCGTTTCGCTATCCGTGAGGGCGG
>DNJM01000078.1:8522-18282 GCA_003489085.1 Lachnospiraceae bacterium | reverse complement strand
CTTCGTTTCGCTATCCGTGAAGGCGGACGTACAGTTGGTTCAGGAAGAGTTGTAACAATTATTGAATAATTTATTATTCTAATATATGTACAGAAAGTAACAGCGGGGGTATCGCAAAATCATCGAATCAGATGATTGAGCGATGCCCTCGTTTTGTATGTGCAAAAATTCAGAAAAGATCTTCTGTTTTCTTTTATAGTCTTTTGATTTATCTCCTGCGTTTCCCTATTTATTGCCATTCCGATTTTAACTAATTTTACTATCTTTTTACTACATTTTTACTTTTAAAGGTAGTTACATTTCATTTCCTAATATGAAAGATTCATGCTATAATGTTGTTTAGAAGATAAATAGTGTTAAGTGTATTATTAAGAGGAGAAAAAATGATGGAAGGAATTGGAAGAAGAGCCTTTGAGGTTATGGGCAGACTGAATTTTGTACGGGAAAGCGGTACACCACAGGAGATGGAAGCAGTTGAACTGATCTGCAGCGAGATTCGAAAAAGTGGTATGGAGCCTGTGGTAGAGGAATTTCAGATGGAGCACAGCTATATTCAGAAAGCGGAACTGGCTTATGGAGATGTGCGGTGCGAAGCAGGAGGATATTTGTTGTCCGGTTCGACGGGGGAAGAGGGACTGACAGCTCCGTTTCTCTATGCACAGAATGCAACGGAGATGGATCTTGTAGATGCGGCGGGAAAGATTTTGCTGCTGAATCAAAGACTGACGCCGGAGGTGTACCGGAGGGTGATTGCATCCGGTGCGGTTGGTTTTCTTACCTTTACCGGAACCATTATTGATGATAGAAGTATTACGGATCTGCCGGATGAATCTTTGCAGCCATGGGCACGGGAGATAGGAATCATACCAGGACTTGTGATCCGGGCAGAGGATGCCATGGAACTGGTGCGTGCGAATCCGGAGACAGTGACGCTGACTCTCAGACAGGAGGAAAAGCTTGTGCCGGCTCATAATGTGGTTGTAGATCTGCCGGGAAATGGAAAAAATGATGAATGTATTGTACTGGGCGGACATTATGACACGGCGCAGTTCAGCCCGGGAGTGTATGACAATGGGGCCGGATCGGCAATTTTAATAGAGTTACTGGAGTATTTTAAAGAACACCCGGTTAGAAGACCGCTGCGTTTTGTGTGGTTTACTGCAGAGGAAAGAGGTCTGGTTGGAAGTAAAGCATATGTGAAGGCACATCAGGATGAGCTTGAGAAAATCCGCTTTATGGTTAATGTGGATCTGGCTGCGCCGCTTCTTGGATCTGATCATGCCTGTGTTATGGCAGAGGAAGGGCTTGTACATATGATTACATATCTGGGAAGAGAGAAAGGGTTCCCGATTGAGGCGAAGCAGTCTATTTATTCCAGCGATGCGATTCCGTTTTCAGATCAGAAGATTCCGGCTGTCAATTTCTTCCGGGTCGGCGTCAATGGTGGAGTAAAGATTCATCACCGAAACGATGATCTGCACCAGGTTGGATGCGAGAATCTGGCACGTACGACGGAATTTATTCTGGCATTTTTGAATCGCACCCTGGATGCGGTAGTATTTCCTGTACCGCGAGAGGTACCGCAGAAGATTACGGATGACATTGATGTGTACCTGAAGAGAAAAACAGAGTAAACCGAAAGAATGTTAACCAGGGATTTGAGAGCACAAATTATTGAATTACCGTAAAGTAGTCGGTCATGTTTGAATGTAGATAGAAAATGTTTGACTTGGATAAAAAAGGGGAATATGATGAGACTAACAGGAGAAATGTTGGCAGAGAGGAGGACCTGTATGAACCTGGAAACATTAAAAAAAAGAAAGAAAGAATTGCGGCTGACGAATAAAGATGTGGCCAGACTTTCCGGGGTATCACTTGGAACTGTAAATAAGATTTTCAGCGGAGCCACAAAGGCACCGCAGGTAGACACCATGCAAGCCATTTTAGGTGTCTTAAAATTGGAGGAATATGAATTTTATGATGGTAAGATGGAAAGAGAGCCCTTAAGGGCAGAACGTATCAAAGGTTCTTTCCCGGGAAGGCTGCGAGAACCGCAAATGACGGCCGAAGACTACCGGATGCTAGATAAACGGAAGCAGACGGAATTGATCGAGGGTAAGCTGATACGGCATCAATCTCCGTCATGGAATCATCAGGAGCTGATCAGTGGTGTATTATGCAATGTGCGGAATTATATCCGGGAAAAGGGGTACGGATGTCATGCTATCTGCGGACCGATTGAAGTACAGCTGGAGTGTGTGAATGGGGATACCATTGTACAGCCGGATCTGGTTATGCTGCTTGGTGAAGAGCAGATTGGTCTGCGCGGACTTCTGAGAGCACCGGAATTCGTTATGGAAGTGCTGTCCGAATCAGAGCAGGAGCAGGAAATGGTCGTAAAGCCTGATTTGTATATGGGAGCAGGTGTTCAGGAATATTGGCTGGTGAATCTGTATCAAAGACAGGTGATAGTATACTGGTTTGGAAACAATTATGGCCGGGAAGGCTTCCAGGTAGATACGTATACCTTCGATCAGAAGGTGCCGATGCGCCTGCTGGATGGATTTATGATGGATTTTGGAACCATTGATCTGATGTAAGGCTGGTGTGATATGGATTTAGAAGTATTAAAAACACAGAAAAAAAGGTTAAAATTAACAAATGCAGAGGTAGCCAGGCTTTCCGGGGTATCCCTGGGAACCATTAACAAGGTTTTCAGCGGTGCTACAAAGGCTCCCCAGATAGACACAATGCAGGCGATTCTGAAGGTTCTTCGGATGGATTCCGGTTTTCCGACACGGTCAGAAATGGAAACACAGCCATATAGCTATCAGCTGCTGCTGCAGTCGGAAAGAGAAGCGGAAGAGGCGAAAGAAGTGATGCACCCTGCAGAGGGTGTAGAAGTGGCAGAGCGTATCCGGGGCAGACTGTATTTTGCAGAAGCACCGGGATGGCGGCATCAGCAATGTCTGCTGGAGGCAGCGGCACAGATACAGTCTTATCTGCGTGGTATACAGAAATATACAAAAGAAGAAAAGAAAAAGAACGGTGTAACAGAGCAGTGTCTGTATCAGGCAGTGCTGGGCCCGGTACAGGTGCGCCTGGATGAAGATGGGGACACAGTGCTGTATCCGGATCTGGTTCTGTGTAAAGAGGCCGGACAGATTCAGCATGATATTGTCTGGGAAGCACCGGACTTTGTTATGGAGGTTGCAGCAGGCGATGATTCCGGATATACCTTTGTGCAGAAGATGCGAACGTATCTGCAGGCTGGTGTGAAGGAGTATTGGATGATCGAGGGCCAACGGGGAAAGATATTGACGGTCTGGAATGGAGGAGATACACCACAGTTCAGAGAATATACATTTCTGGAGAAGGTGCCGTCCCGTCTTCTGAAAGGAATGATGGTCAGTATGGCAAGAATTGAATTATATATGTAAAGAGGAAATAGAACATGAAGTCATTGGTGATTGCAGAAAAGCCTTCCGTCGCAAGGGATATTGCACGGGTATTAAAGTGCAGGAAGAATATCAGTGGAGCAATAGAAGGGGACAGATATATTGTTACCTGGGGGCTTGGCCACCTTGTGACGCTGGCAGATCCGGAGGAATACGACGCAGCCTGGAAGGAATGGAAGATGGAAGCGCTCCCAATGCTTCCGCAGGAGTGGAAACTGGTCGTGATACGGCAGACGGCAAAGCAGTATCAGAATGTAAAGAGTCAGATCCATCGAAAGGATGTGGAAGACATTGTAATCGCAACGGATGCCGGACGGGAAGGTGAGCTGGTAGCCAGATGGATTCTGGAAAAGGCAGGCAGCCGGAAGCTGGTAAAACGATTGTGGATATCCTCCGTAACGGATAAGGCGATCCGGGAAGGGTTTGCGCATTTAAAGGACGGAAAAGTATATCAGCCTCTGTATGAGGCGGCAGTAGCACGGGCGAAGGCCGACTGGCTGGTTGGTATGAATGCAACCCGTGCACTGACCTGCAAATATAATGCGCAGCTGTCCTGCGGAAGGGTGCAGACCCCTACCCTGGCAATCATCGCCAGAAGGGAAGAAGAGATCCGGGCATTCCGCCCGGAGACGTATTATGGGCTTAAGATAACAGCAGAGGGTATGATATTCAGGTGGCAGGATCAAAAGTCCGGAAGCTACCGCACCTTCGATCGGGAGAGGATGCAGGGGATACGGAAGCAGATAGAAAAAGAACAGCTTGTTTTCACAAAGGTAGAAAAAACTGCGAAGAAATCCTATGCTCCGGGCCTGTATGATCTGACGGAACTGCAGCGGGATGCGAACAGAAAGTTCGGATACTCGGCAAAAGAAACACTGAATATCATGCAGCGTCTGTATGAGAATCATAAAGTACTGACTTACCCCAGAACCGATTCCAGATATATCGGATCCGATGTGGTAGACACGCTGAAAGAGCGTATGCGGGCCTGCAGTGTCGGGCCATACCGGAAGGTCATTGGTCCGCTTCTGAACAGTCCGATAACGGCAAATAAGCGGTTTGTGGATGATAATAAGGTCAGTGACCACCATGCAATCATTCCGACAGAGCAGTTTGTTCAGCTGGAGCACATGACCAGTGAGGAACGGAAGATTTACGATCTGGTTATCCGCAGGTTTGCAGCGGTACTGTATCCGGCCTGCGAATATGAGCAGACCGTGATCCGTGCAGAAGCTGCCGGAGAATGCTTTGCGGCTCAGGGAAAGATCATGAAAAGAGAAGGCTGGAAAGCAGCTTATGATATGGACTGGGAGGAAGAAGAAACAGAAGAGATAAAAGAGCAGGTGCTGCCGGAGGTACAGGAAGGAATGCGTACCCGGATTCAAAGATGTGAAGTGTCGGAAGGGAGGACAAAGCCACCCGCTCCGTTTACAGAAGCTACTCTGCTGTCAGCTATGGAGAATCCGGTAAAATATATGAAAACCGGTGATGCGCAGGCAGCCCGTACGCTGGGAGAAACCGGCGGGCTGGGAACCGTAGCAACACGGGCGGATATCATCGAGAAGTTATTCCATACTTTCCTGCTGGAAAAGCGCGGGCAGGATATCTATACGACATCTAAGGCCAGACAGCTGCTTTCGCTGGTACCGGAAGAGCTGAAGCAGCCGGAGCTTACGGCCGACTGGGAGATGAAGCTTGGAAAAATCGCAGCCGGAAAGCTCCCGCAGAAGGTATTCATGAAAGAGATTACCGGCTATGCGCAGGAAGTGGTACAGGAGATCCGGATCGGCGACGGCAGCTTCCGGCATGATAACCTGACGAATACAAAGTGTCCGGTATGCGGAAAGCGAATGCTGGCAGTAAATGGAAAGAACAGTAAGCTTCTGGTCTGCCAGGACAGGGAATGCGGATATCGGGAAACCATTTCGCGTACAACGAATGCGCGCTGCCCGCAGTGCCATAAGAAAATGGAGCTGTATGGAAAGGGCGACGCGCAGACCTTTATATGTGCATGTGGTTATAAAGAAAAAGTGGCAGCCTTCGAAGCGAGACGCGCGAAGGAAGGCAAAGGCGTGAATAAGAGGGATGTACAGAAATACCTCAAAAAGCAGCAGAAGGAAGCAGAGCAGCCGTTGAACAATGCGTTCGCAGATGCATTTGCGAAGCTGAAGTTATAAATCAAAGCAGCAGAAAGGCAGCAGAAAATATGAAACAGACAAAGATCCGGGTAGACAGGTATTTTACAGTAGGAAAGACGGATGACCGACTGTTTGGCTCTTTTATCGAACATCTGGGACGGGCTGTGTATGAGGGAATCTATGATCCGGGAAATCCTCTGTCAGATGCCCGGGGATTTCGGCAGGATGTCCTGCAGCTGGTTCGTAAGCTGCAGGTTCCGGTGATTCGGTATCCGGGCGGTAATTTTGTATCCGGTTATCGTTGGGAAGACGGAGTGGGACCGAAGGAGCAGCGCCCTGTTCGGGCGGAGCTGGCATGGCATGCGCTGGAGACGAATCAGTTTGGCCTGAATGAATTCATGGACTGGGCAAAAGCAGCAGGAAGCCAGGTCATGATGGCAGTCAATATGGGAACCAGAGGGCTGGAAGACGCCAGAAACTTGTTGGAATATTGTAATTTTGAAAAAGGAACCTATTATAGTGACCTGCGCAGGATGCATGGATATGAGCAGCCGCATAATATCCGTCTGTGGTGCATTGGAAATGAAATGGACGGAGACTGGCAGATTGGTCATAAGACAGCTGCAGAATATGGACGGGCTGCGGAGGAAACGATCCGGGTTATGAAGATGCTGGATCCACATATTGAAGCAGTAGTCTGCGGAAGCTCAGGGCTGACGGAACCAGAGTTTGGGCGCTGGGAGCAGGCGGTATTGGACGAGTGCTATGAGCAGGCAGACTATCTTTCTCTGCACCAGTATTATGGAAACTGGGACGGAGATTCAGGAGAATTTCTGGCAAGTGCAGCAGGAATGGATGAATTTATTCGTTCCGTTGTATCAATCTGTGACTGCGTGAAAGCAAAAAAGAGAAGCAGGAAGACACTATATCTATCTTTTGATGAATGGAATGTCTGGTACCATTCCCGGATGGAGAAGAAGGAGATTCCCTGGTGGACAAAAGCGCCTCATCAGCTGGAGGATGTGTATAACCTGGAGGATGCGCTGGTAGCAGGTACTATGTTGATTACACTGCTGCGGCATGCAGATCGGGTGAAGATAGCCTGCCTGGCGCAGCTGGTAAATGTGATTGCACCGATCATGACATCAGCCAGGGGTGTGTGGTGTCAGACAATCTTTTATCCCTACCTCCATGCAAGCCTGTACGGCAGAGGGACTGTGCTGACTACGCTGCAGGAAGGCCCATCCTATGAAAGCCGTACATACGGTGCAGTACCGTATCTGGATTCTGTAGTTGTCTGGAATGAAGAAAAGGAAGAGATCACGGTATTTGCAGTGAACCGTGATATGGAAGAACCAATGGAAGTGGCCTGCGATCTGCGTCAGTTTGAAGGCTACCAGGTGATAGAACAGCTGCAGATGGCCGGAGAGGATCTGAAGGCGGAAAATACAGAAAAGAATCCGGAATGCGTCGCACCGCAGCAGGTACGGAATGCAGTATGGAAAGATGGCATATTATACGCCGTGTTTGCAAAACAAAGCTGGAACGTCATCCGGCTGAAGAAATAAAAAAGCAGAAAAATTGACAGACGGGAGAAGAACAGATGCAAGAGAAGGGTACATTTGAAATCCGGGAGAACTTTTATCTGAATGGAGAGCCGATTCGGCTGATATCAGGAGGGATACATTATTTCCGGGTGGTTCCGGAATACTGGAGAGACCGGCTGGAAAAGCTGCGGGCGATGGGCTGCAATACAGTAGAGACCTATATTGCCTGGAATGAACATGAACCGGAGGAGGGGCAGTTTCATTTTGAAGGAAGGCGGGATATCCGCAGATTTGTAGAGCTGGCAGGAGAGTTGGGGCTGTATGTGATTATCCGTCCGTCGCCGTATATTTGTGCGGAATGGGAATTCGGCGGTTTCCCATATTGGCTGCTGACGAAGGAAGGCATTCGTCTGCGTACGAATAATAAGGTATATCTGGAATGTGTCGATCGGTTTTATAAAGAATTATTCGGCGTTCTGGCACCGCTGCAGGTGACGCATGGCGGACCAATCCTGATGATGCAGATCGAGAATGAATACGGCTCTTACGGAAATGATAAAGACTATCTTAGGGCGCTGCAGGGCATGATGCGGAAATACGGTATTGATGTGCCGCTCTTTACTGCAGACGGTCCAAGAGATTATCAGCTTCGGAATGGAAGCCTGCCGGATGTGCTGCCGACTGCGAACTTTGGCTCACGTGCCAGAGAGAAGTTTTCCGTTCTTCGAGAGTATCTGGAAGAACAGGGGTATGGAAAGAAGCCGCTGATGTGTATGGAGTTCTGGGCTGGATGGTTCGATGCCTGGGGCTGTGGTGAGCATCATACATCGGATCTGGAAGGAAATAAAAAGGATCTGCGGGATCTCCTGGAGCTGGGAAATGTGAATTTCTATATGTTCCACGGTGGGACCAGCTTCGGCTTCATGAGTGGAAGTAATTATGAGCAGTATCTGACTCCGGATGTCACCTCTTATGATTACGATGCACCGCTTTCTGAAGACGGCAGTATTACGGAAAAATACAGAGCATTTCGTGAGATCATTTCTGAATTTACTGCGGTACCGGAGATGGAATTTACGACGGTGATCCGGAAGAAAGCTTATGGAACCGTATTACTTAAGGAAAAAGTATCGTTGTCTTCAGTTCTGGAGGATATCAGTACGCCGGTACATCGTTCCTGCCCATGCTCTATGGAAGAGTTGGGACAGGGGTATGGCTATATTCTGTATCGTACACAGCTGGAAGCTTCCGAAGAAGTACAGCCGCTTCGCCTGATCGATGCCAACGACCGTGCACTGATCTTTGCAGATCAGGAGAGGATTGCGGTACAGTTTGATACAGAGTTGGGGCAGGAGTGTCTTGTCCCGGCACACTCCGGACAGATGGAGCTCGATATTCTGATGGAAAATATGGGGCGCGTGAATTATGGCGCTTATCTGGAAAAGCAGAAAAAGGGTATCTGCGGAGGCGTGTGGCTGAATGACTTCTATCAGATGGGATGGGATATGTATTCTCTGCCGCTGGATGCGGGAGCACTGTTCCGGATCGATTTTACCAGAGCCTATCAGGAAGGGACTCCGGCGTTCTATCGATTTGAACTGGAGGCCGAAGAGCTGGGTGATACCTGGATTTCGGTGGATGGATTCGGAAAAGGATGCATCTTTGTCAACGGAACGAATCTGGGAAGATACTGGGAGATCGGTCCGCAGAAGCGCCTGTATATTCCGGCACCGATGCTTCGGGAAGGGACAAATGAAATCATTATATTTGAAACCGAAGGAAAAGCGGCCGGAGAGATCCATTTCTATGATGCATCCTGCGATGCGGCAGGGCAGTAGATAAAAGAATATACAAATTTATGGAGAAATATGTTATGAATACACCTGTGCTGGAAACAGAACGTCTGCTGTTAAGAAAGTTCAATGAGAACGATCTGGAAGCACTGTTCAGAATTTATAGTGATGTAGAAGTGAACAGATTTTTACCATGGTTTCCACTGAAAACAATGGAGGAAGCGAGGGCCTTCTGGCAGAAACAGTATGCTGAGATTTATAAACAGGAGCGGGCTTACCAATACGCCATTTGCCTGAAAAAAGATAATATACCGATTGGATATATAGGCGTAAGTATGGAGGAGCCTCACGATTTCGGCTATGGACTGTGCAAAGAATATTGGCACCGGGGCATCATGACGGAAGCAGGCAGGGCGGTCATTGAGAGAGTGAAGGCAGATGGCATGCCATATATTACAGCTACACATGATAGAGAAAATCCCCGCAGCGGCGGAGTAATGATAAGGCTGGGGATGAAATATCAGTACTCCTATGAAGAGCAATGGCAGCCTAAAGATATATCGGTTATTTTTCGCCTGTATCAATTAAATTTTGACGAGGAACAAAACAGAGTTTACAGGGGATATTGGAATCATTCGGACGTGCATTTTGTAGAAAAGGATTGTACCGTACAGAACCGAGAGGGATAGACATGAACTTATATACAACATATACAAAAGCAGAAATAGAGACGGCGGCCCAGGAAAAATTGTCTATTATAAAAGATTATGAACAGAATCTGCGGCAGCATTTTGAACATATCCGGCGCAGGATTTTAATTGATG
>DNJM01000078.1:0-8267 GCA_003489085.1 Lachnospiraceae bacterium | reverse complement strand
GCAGGATTTTAATTGATGATAATACGTTGGTCAGTATTGTGGCGGCACTGAATGCCGGCTTTCATGTTATTTTGTACGGACCGCCGGGAACTGCCAAGTCAACGCTGTCTTCTTTTCTGCCCGTGGAGCTGTATGGAGCGAAATGCAACGTACATACAGCGGACAGTGAGTGGAATGTGCGGAAGGTGATCGGTGGGATTACTGTCTCCTATGACCGTTCTTCGGGGGAAACGAAAGAAGTAGTCGGGCCAAGGGATGGTTTCATTGTCGATGATATTATGGAGTGCTATGAGAGCAAACTGGCTACGACAGAGTTTGACACGGTATTTTCAGTCATTGATGAATTTAACCGAACCAATATGGATGAGTGTCTGGGCCCGATGTTTACGGCTATGGGGTCGGATCAGAAGCTTCTGAAGCTGGAATATAATAAGGGCTTTAACGACGGATTTCTGGAAGTAATGGTGCCGGCAAGCTACAGAATCATCTGTAATATGAATAAATATGATCGAACATTTACGAATGAGCTGTCGGAGGCTTTGGCAAGGCGGTTCAAATGGATTTATATAGGAGCACCGCGGGAAGAAATGTATGCGGATGAAGAAGCACTTGTTGCGGGAAATGTGTTTGGCAGTGTGGCGGATATTCAGCCGGTCAGACCGACACAGCTGGAAAAGATCCGGCCCTGCAGTGAGAGTGAATTCTTCAATGCGTATATTCGCCGGCCGATTTTTGATATCATTAATGATCTGCGGAAGGATCTGGAGCTGGGAACTTCCTATAAGATTGATTCCATTCGGATAGCAAGCCATTTTCTGGATCTGAAGTTAACACTGGTGGACTGGGATAGTTATGCTGGTACGGACAAAGCGGCAGTGTACGCTTCTGACCGGATTTCGGAAGCGGCGGCACCGATTACAGATGCAGATAAACGTATGGAGCTGGAACAGATTCTGGAGCAGATCGTAACGGATACGATCGATGCAGCTTTGGCGATGACGGTAGTTCCGGCCTGTGAGTCCTTGGAGGGTGTGGATGCCATCGAGCGAAACCAGGAGCGATTTCATAAGTATGGAAAATGTCTGAGTGAACTGGAGCGGATGAAGACAGCATTTTAAGAAGGGATAGAAAATTGGATTGGAATGATAAAGCAACCGTCGGAAAAGCAGACTATTTCCCAAGAAAAACATTTTTTGAGGAGGCGCAGGAGCTGATCGCCACCTTCTATTCCACCGGAGATTATATTTCAGAGTACACAGATGACTATGCAAGTATGCTGACTGCAGAAGGGAAACAGGATGAGTTCTATTACTGTCTGTATTTGCTGTCCATGCTTTCCCATGCCTCCGATATGATAAAGCTAATTGACCGGGTTATCCGTAATATGAATCCCTTCCGGGTGAAACGAAGGGTGATATCGACAGAGGATTTTGTGGGGAAGATGGACATGGAGACGTATATTCGAAAGAATTATGTTGAAAAGTCGCGTCCAAGGGTCTATCCGTCTGTTGTCCGGCAGTCTACCTTTCAGGCGCCGGAATACCAGCTGGTTCTTCTGATATTGCGCAGCTGCGGGGAAATATACCGGAGCATTTTCAAGATTTTAGGGATACATCCGCAGGTGACGGCTTTTCGAACGGCATGGAGTTATATGGAGCAGATGGAGGCACGAAGTACATTGCTGCAGCGAAAGTATGGAGTTGCCTATCGCCGCCGGGAAACGTATCTTTCATTGAAAAAGAAGGTGATTTATCGCTACCGGCAGCGTAAGATACTGTCAGGAGAATATAAAGCTCTGATGCGTCTGTATGAACAGATGATTTCACTTCGGGGAATGGATCTTCGGTCAGAAGCAGCACTTTCCATGTTTGCACATGAGGAGAGCTTTGATGACAGACTATTTGAGATCTGGCTGCTTCGGAAATCAGCAGAATTGCTGGCGGCAAAAAAGGGAATTGCCTTAAATGAGATTGTCTATACACCGCTGTATCAGGCGCGAAAAAAGAATTGCTGCGCTGTTTGCTTACAGACGTCGGAGGAACGGATTGAGATTCTCTTTCAGAACCGGAAAAAGCTTCTGCCCAAAGAAGAGTTGAAATGGTATTGGGAGCATGATGGGAAGAAGGAAGAGATTGGAGCAATTCCGGATCTGATCTTCCTGAAATATCCGGCAGGAAGTGAAGAGGCGGAGAAGATTGTTCTGGCAGATGCGAAGAACCGTTCCTGGAGGCTGGAGCGTGATATGCAGAGGATCAAGGGAGAGATTGTGCAGCAGATATACATCCGGGATAATTTTGCAGTGCTGTTTGCTGAGGAATTCCATTCCATTCTCGTAGCGCATAATATAGAAGGCTATCAGAGCCGGCAATATTATCATAAGGATCGGCCCGGCTGTGAAATTTCTGTGGTATCTCTGGATATAAGCGAGGAGAACCGGCAGAGATCGCTGGAAAACTATGTGGATGGTTTATGCAGGTATTTGGAATGGTAGGTGAAAAAGATGTCAGCTTATCCGGCTGAATATGAATTATTGAAGCATGATACAGAGAGAACCCGGAAGTTTGTGACCTCATCCAGAAAGAATGGCATCAGAACCTTTCCGGTTTTCAATACGAATATTAAGACATTAGCCACGTTGTGCAATTATATCGAATTTATGTATCCATTTGATACCTATCCGGAAACTGAAAGCGAAAAGCAGGGAGTGCATCAGAAGGCCAGTGTTGTGAAAGAGTGCGGCTTTAAAAGTATGAATCAGGATACGAATCCAAGAGCTGTGGTAAGAAGTGATATTCTGGCAGCAGCATGGAGGCGCTATCGGGATTACGATCATGCATTTGTTGTGCTGCTGGTCTATATACTTCTTCTGGACATGGGAGGCGTACATCCATATGGTGTAGCGGAACGGGCACGGGAAATTCTGCGTGCAGTACCGAAGTATATCCGAAGAGAAATATTCCGATCTGTGAGGCAGATCGCTGCATCACAGGCATTGACGACGAACAATATTTATCAGCAGCTGATTGTATTGTATGGAGATCGGGGATTATTTTATAGCTTTATAGAGTTTATCGAGGAAAACTATCCGAATGAGGAAAAGATCTGTTCATTATTCCGGGAAGAGCTGGCAGATGGAACCAGTCCGATTGCCAACCGGGTGAAAACCAGTCAGTTAAGCTCTTTTAAAAAGGAGGCTTATTATCTGGCACTGTTTTATGCATTGGATGAGTATGTCAGCCGATGCAAACTGAACGGACTGCGTTCAGGCAGAACCACTGTAAATGCAAAGGATTTCCTGTTTGGCTTTCTGGATGGGCTGGAGGAGCTTTGCCAGGATTCTTATGCATGGCTTGGCAAAGTGGAAGACGGTCAGGATATGGAGGATCTGAAGGAGTTTATAGAGGATGAGCTGACAGGGGATCAAAGAGAGGAAATCTATCGCTGTATTGCGGGAGCATTTGCATTAGAGCCACCGGAAGAGGAAATCCGGTGACCCCATTTAAGATGCTGTTATGAATAGTGGAATTTTCTGCGTTTGCATAGTAAAAACAAGGCTGTTACAATTGCAGCCATCAGTTCTGCTACGACAATGGATATCCATATTCCATCGATACCCAAAAATAGTGGGAAGATCAATACCGCAGCAATCTGGAATACCAGAGTCCGCAGAAATGAAATCAATGCGGATGTCAGTCCGTCTCCCAGGGCAGTAAAAAAGGAAGAGCCATAAATGGCGATTCCCGCGAAGAGGAAGGAAAAGGAATAGATCACAAATCCTCGTAGGGTTAAAGCAAGCAGTGCCGGGTCATAGCCAACAAATATTATGGTCAGCGGTTTTGCTAACGTCTCTGCAGCAATCAGCATGAGGACTGAAAAGATACTGATAATCACCAGACTTTTTCGCAGCAGACTTTTCAGCTCACTGTGGTTTCCTGCGCCGTAATGGTAACCGATCACAGGAGCAGTACCGACAGAATAGCCGATGAAAGCCGCAAGGAATATCATATTGACATACATCAGTACGCCGTATGCAGCAACGCCATTCTCACCGGCGTATTTTATCAATTGCACATTGTAGAGCATGCTGACAATTGACATAGAGATATTCGTCATCAGCTCTGAAGAGCCGTTTATACAGGTCTTTCGTAAAGCTCTTCCATCGTAGTGTGGTCTGACGAACTGCAGCAGGCTTGTATTTTTTCGGCAGAAATAAAGCAGCGGAGCGATCCCGCCGATGCATTGACTGACAGCGGTTGCAGCAGCTGCCCCCCGCAGTCCAAAAGGAAGTATGGCTGTGAAAAGAGCGTCCAGCAGCATGTTGGCAACACCGGCAGCAATCGTAACGACAAGTCCAAGCTGTGGTTTTCCTGCCGTCACAAAAAAGCTTTGAAATTCATACTGCAGGATATAGGCCGGAAGAGCAATCAGGATGATTCTGCCATAGGTAATGCAATCCGACAGCATCGTGCCTTCTGCGCCGAGAAAAGCAGCTATGGGACGAATAAAAATAATTCCTAAAACAGCAATGATAATACCGCAAACAGACGAGGCGGCTATCAATAGAGAAAACAGGCTCTGGGCTTTCGCATTATTACCTTCGCCCATTGTTATGGAAATCAGAGCACTGCCGCCTGTGCCGAACATGAATCCGACAGCGCCCAGGATCATTAAAAAGGGCATAATAAAATTGACAGCGGCAAAAGGAGTTTTCCCTACAAAATTTGAAACAAAAAAACCATCTACTACACCGTAAATCGAGGTAAAAATCATCATTACGATAGATGGCAGTGTAAAACGCAGTAAGGTTTTATATGTGTAATGGTCAGATAATCGAATGCGCATATTTCCTCCATGTCAACCTATTATATGTCTCTGATTTTTTCTTTAAAAGAAGAAAGATATTTTTCTGTCAGAGAAATGTAGATGTTCCGTTCCTCTTCTGTCCAGGAATCGAAAATGCTATTCTCTATTTCTATGATCCGAAGGACAGTATCTTTTACCAGGACCTTTCCTTTATCGGTGAGGCATACGTTCTTCTTTCTTCCACTATAATTTTCCAGGTAAATAACATCCATATTCTCCAGCTTGCGGAGTGCAGAGTTAACGGTTTGCTTACTGGCACCTGACAAATGGATAATATCATTTAAGGGACAGTCCTCTCCATGATTGCAAATAGCATATAGAACCATCATAGCACTGTCCGTTAAGCCGAGCTTCAATGCGGCTTCATGATAAGCGGCATCAATTTCACTTGTCAGATAATTAAAGCGTTTCATTTCGGCTGCTACATAGCCCATCATAAAATTCCTCCTGGTCCGAAATCATACAAAAAGCATTGTAGTACGATTTCGGACTTATGTCAATGCTTATTCATCGCATCTGAGCATCGGCTCTTTTGTCTTTTTTTCTGCGATAAACAAGAGTTCGTGAATCTTGTCCTTCCGTTCGCTTTTTCGGCTTTCGAAATTGATCGAATTCAGTTCAATTTTCCGATAGGAACCGGGGACGAAATAGGTCTCGTCCCGGAGAAATGCTTCAATCCGGTTGACGCTGGAAAGAGAATTCTTATTGTGGTTGCTTCGACTGTCTGAATAGCTGATAATGACATAGCGGCAGGAAGCGCGCAGAATCAGCTGAAAAAGCAGATCTTCGAAGGTATCTCTTCTGTTATAGTTCGTATATTCCCGGATCAGAGTCCGATTCTCTCCGGCGGCGCCTGCAATACCCGATTCATATTCCAGAATCGAGTCAGCGATCTGGTTGAAATTCGACAGCAGATTCAGCAGGTGATAGTTGGAATCATAGATCCGCCAGTTATATGGGGGATCCAGATAAAGAATATCGTATGTCTGCGGAATATGCTGGATCAGTTCAAAGGTATCTTCACAGTAAATATAATGCTCCTTTTCAGAGGGGATGATTTCCGGTACAATCAGGCGAAAGGTCTGTTGGGTATTGTCACGGTAGGTTTTATAAAAGGCCTGGTAGGTTGCACTGGTATTAGAAAATAGGGCAGCTGCTTCTACGAGAGCGCACAGGATATAGTGATATTCATCTGTAGTAATCAATCCGTCCCGCAGCCAGACCAGAGCCAGATTATTAATGGCATCAATTTTATGACCGTGAATTTCTGAGAAAAACATGCGGTTCCCAACATGATTCGTCCTCCGGGATAATGCTGTCAGCTTTTCTGCTGCCTGTAAAAGTACCGTAGTCTGGTGAGCTGCCGGCTCTGTCGGAGCTGATGCATTCGACGATTTTTCCGGTTGTACATTATTGGAATTGTCTGCTTCTGCTGCAATATTATGTAGCAGCCGGATCGCCTCTGACAGGCTCGCTGTGTCATAGGGCGGTGTATAGACACGGTGCAGCAGGTCTATCACCGGAAGCAGCGAAGCGGATAAATTGTAGCGTCTGCCGCAGCTTTCCAGCTTTTGGATCTGAGAGAGAATACTTTTCTGGGATACCAGGTTAAAATACTTTGAATTGGTACCGTAGAAGCAGAAATTCCGCCAGATAAAGTCAGGCGCCTGCAGCTTATAGATATAGTGTCCCTCTATGTAATCTGTGTCATTTGCAAAGAAAGACAGATAGACCAGAAGTCGAAAGGCATTGGTATTCTGAATGGACAGCATGTATGTCTCATCATTGGTATTATGATTCAATGAAAGAAATTCCTGAATGGCATTTTGAAAGGTGCCCTCTTCAGTCAGCTTTTTGATTCTTTGAATGGAATAGCAGTTGCTTTCAAACAGTGTATCAAAGGATGGAAGTGCATTTTGCCTCAGATATACTTCTCCCAGAAGACGGGAGGTCGCGTTGACGTCATTGGAAATCACAGAATACCCCTGCTTTTTAAAGTATTGTCCTACATTTGTGGTACCGGAAAAGGCATCAAAAAGGGTACCCGGCCGGGGATACAGCTCCTGTGCTGCTTCGTAGATCGCAGACACAATTTTGCTTTTATTTCCCATGTATTTTTTCATGGTACGTGCCTCCTATATATAACAGGTAATGATATATTCTTTTGCAAGAACTTTATTTGGCTTCTGACCGAAATTGCGGTACATATGTGCTACGTTCTGAAATAGTACGTGTGCGCCGTAATACTCTTCACAAAGCTCGCTGATATCGTCGATCGAGAGCATACACTGTGCAGTATCCGAATAGCTGATCACAGCATTGTATCTGTGCTCTCTGAGTAAATGCAGCATCAGACGGAATTCTTCCTTTGCCTGGCTTTTGATACAGAAGCCGGATTGATACCGATCCGTGCGGTAGCGTCCGAAAAATTCGATATCCGGATAATCATACAGAACCAGTGTTTCCGGAATATGATAAAAGCGGGAATAGTGTGCATTCGTGTACGGCGGATCAATATATACCGTATGGATCGCAAGCCTTTCCAGCTCCGGTGATTGGAGCAGCATTTTAAAATCCATGTGGAAAGCCATATTTCCAGGCTGTCCACAGCGATAATTTGCCTTATAGTCTTCCAGCTTTTCCCGGTACAGGCCGGTTACAGAAGTACGTTTCTTTCCGATGATTTTTTTCCGTTCCCGAAGGTTAATAGAATCCCGTTTGCTGCTGAAGTCGGCACTTACATCCTTAATCTTCTGCGGCTGTGCGAAATGATCCCCCACACTGGTTACAATCAGGTTCAGGCTGTAGATCAGGAAGCTTAAATAGATCGTATGCTCTTCCTGGGAAATGCTTCCGGCTGCCAGCAGCTGATCCAGAGAATACCGGATGCTGTCGATCTCCACACATTGCCGCAGACTGAAATAGGGATTCGCATAGTAAGTGGTAAACAGCAGGTAGGGAAACGTAGTCGGATTTGCCTTGTAAACGGAAATGGCCTCCTCTGTATAGTAATGCAGGCAGCTGCGATAGGCAGTATGCTTTCCTTCTGTACTTCCATAATAAGGAGAGGTATTATAAAAATCCGCAAACTGATCAAAAACTTCTCCATAGTAACATTCCCCGACAGTGTCCAGCAATGCTGCTTCCGTATGCAGAGGCTGTTCAAATATCTGCTCTAAAGCAGTCAGATTCTGCCGATAAAATTCTCCGAATACGATTTCAGAATGCAGACGGCGGATGATTTCCGGAGCATGATGCTCGATCAGGGCACGGGCGGCAATATAGCTGTACGCCTGATAGTCATTAGAGTATACGGTGTAATCTTTCATTAAATATTGTCCGACGCTATTCGAACCGGCGAACAGATCCAGAACGCCCCCGCCGGGCGGAGTGACTTCGTCGAT
>DNJM01000196.1 GCA_003489085.1 Lachnospiraceae bacterium | reverse complement strand
CCGCCCGGAGTCGGTACAGACATAGATCCGTTCCACATCCTCTCTGGTCAGAAGTGATTTTACAATTCCAAACTGTTTCTTTACATCCGGAATCACTTCATACTTGAATTCTTTCGGAAGAAAAGGCAAAGTCTGAAGGCTCCATCTTTTATATTTTTCATCATATGCTTCCGGATAGCTCATGGTAACCAGATGCCCGACACACCAGGTGACGATGGAATGCTCCGATTCCAGATACCCGTCCCGCCGGCTCATATTTTCTTTCAGCGCCTTTGCAAATTCCTGTGCTACGCTGGGTTTTTCTGCTATGTAAACTGATTTTCCCATACCTTCTCCGCTTCTATCACTTTCTCTTTCCTTACCTCCGTCAGAATAGCTGGCAGTTCAGCCTGTCGGATAAAAATTCCAGCATCTTGATACCGCCGACACTGTTTCCCTTTTCGTCCAGTGCCGGTCCGAACACACCGATTCCCATCCGACCGGCCAGGGATACGGCAATGCCACCGCCAACTCCACTCTTTGCCGGAAATCCGACCGTCATGGCGAATTCACCGGAACCATCATACATACCACAGGTCAGCATCAGCGCACGAATCGCTTTTGCACTCTGCGACTCAATCAGTGCCTCCTTCGTGGCCGGGCAGCACCCGTGATTTGCCAGCAAACCGCTCAGATTTGCGACATCCAGTGCGGTTACATTTACGGAACACATTTTGAAATAAAAGTCCAGGCACTCTTCCACGTCTCCTTCCAGAACGCCGGATGCCTTCAGATAATATGCCAGAGCGCGGTTCCGGTCCCCCGTCTCCTTCTCTGACCGATATACATTCTCATTCAGCTCAATCGTCTCATTGTTGCAGAGCTTCCGTGTCAGTGACAGAAACCGTTCGAATTTCTCGTCTGAGCTGTCTCCATTGATGCAGCTGGCCACCGCAATTGCTCCCGCATTGATAAATGGGTTGAAGGGGCGGGTTTTCGTCTCCAGCTTAATGATCGAGTTAAACGGATCTCCCGTCGGCTCTACTCCAACTTTATCATGAAACAAATAGTCTGCTCCTCTGTCCCGGATTGCCAGAATCAGAGAAATAATCTTGGAAATACTCTGGATTGTAAAAGGGACTCTGGAATCCCCTGCCTCCATCACTTCACCGTCCATTCCCACTGCACAGATTCCCAGCTGGTATTTATTCACACGCTGCAGCTCCGGGATATAACTGGCTGTATTTCCATTCCGCACGAAGCACTTACCGTACTTCAGTGCATCCTCCAGTAATTCCTGTGTTATCACGTTACTTCCTCCTGTATATCGATATTCGATTATCTCTTTTTCCACCATCCGCGGATTTTTTCAAGAAACGGCTCTTTTTCTCCCACCGTCTTTCTATTCCGCGCCTCATGAATGGCTTCTTTCATAAAGACCTCCTGAGAATTGACATCATGTTCTCCTTTCGGCCGTTTCACATAGCTTCCATCCGCCGTCAGATTCCGCCCTTTCATATTGTCTGCCAGCATCACCTTCAGCATATGCGTGATCCAGGACTTGATCTGCGGATCCTCAACCGGGCAGGCTACCTCCACCCTTTTTTCCGTATTTCTGGTCATCATATCCGCAGAACCGATATAGATCTTCTGATCCGCTCCGGTTCCAAAGCTGAAGATTCTTGCATGCTCCAGATAACGGCCTACAATACTCATAATAGACAGATTCTCCGTCTCTTCCGGTATCCCCGGCAGTATACAGCAGATGCCCCGGACAATCAGGTCAATCTTCACTCCGGCTCTGGATGCCTCTGAAATCTTATGTATAAAATCAATGTCCGTGATGGAATTCATTTTCATTACAATCCGGCCATTCTTTCCCTTCCGGATTTCCTCATCAATCATAGCCAGAATGCTGCTCTTCAGGGTATTCGGCGATACGATCAGCCTGTGATAATGGCCTTCCAGGTTGCCGATAGACAGATTCTGGAAAAAGGTTACCGCATCCTCACCGATACTCTGATCCGCTGTCATCAGGCAGAGATCCGTATACATGGCAGCTGTCTTCTCGTTATAATTTCCGGTTCCGATCTGAGTAATGTACTGAATCTCATTTCGGTTCCGGTAAGTAATCAGGCAGATCTTGGAATGCACCTTATATCCTTCCATACCATAGATTACCCGGCAGCCTGCCTCTTCCAGGCGTTCTGACCAGTCAATATTATTCTGCTCATCGAATCTTGCCCGCAGTTCAATTAAAGCAGTAACCTCTTTTCCATTCTCCGCTGCCGCACAGAGATATTCTACCAGTCTGGTCTTCTTCGCCATCCGATAGATCGTGATCTTAATCGTCATGACATTCGGATCTACAGATGCCTCTTTAATCAGCTTCAGGAACGGCTCCATGCTTTCGTATGGATAAGAAAGCAGCAAATCCCGCTTCTTCACCTGCTTCATAATGCTTCCTTCGGCAATCATCCGTCCATTCTGCGGCTGAAACGGTATATCCACCAGAGAACGCTTCATAGATTCCGGCACCTTGTCTATGATGCCAAACATATAGTCCAGCTTCATCGGCACCTTCGTCCGGAAGATCTGCTGCGGCTGGATATGGAATTTATCACAGAAATACTTTTCCCGTTCCTTGCTGAGCGGTTCAGCTGTCTCCAGCCGTACCACAGCCATTCTCCGACGCTTGTGCAGTGTCTCCTTCATCCGGTTCCGGAAATCCAGATCATCGGCAAAAGCTTCATCCTCCGGAGAAATGTCTGCATTTCTGGTTACGCAGATATAGTTCTTATCCGATATCTCATACTTTTCAAAGATCAACTCCAGATATTCCATAATGACCTTCTCCATCCGGATATAACGGATATCGTATCCCGGCAGATAGAGAATGTTCGAGATAAACTGCGGAACCGGAACGATCCCCAGCATGGATTTGCTGCCCTGCTTCAGGGTCGCTGTCACATACAATGCTTTATTCAGCAGATGTGGAAAAGGATGATTCGGATCTACGATCTGCGGTGAAAGAACCGGCAGTATCTGTTCCTTAAAGTACTTTTTCACATACTTCTTTTCCTTTGCTTCCAGCTCCTTAAAGGAAAGGCCGCATACACCGTAAGGGCTCAGCTGTTTCTTGATTTCCCCGTACGTCTTATCCCGTTCTTTATATAATGGCGCAACCGCGCTGTAAATAGCGTCCAACTGCTCCTGCGGTGTCATACCGGAACGGCAGTCCACGCTCTTATCACCAAGACTGGCCATATCATACAGGCTGCCCACCCGGATCATGAAAAATTCGTCCAGATTGCTGGTGAAGATGGCGACAAACTTCATCCGCTCCAGAAGCGGCACGCTTAAATCCTGTGCTTCTTCCAGTACCCGCTGATTGAAGCGCAGCCAGGACAGTTCACGGTTCTGTGTATAATTTTGTATTTTTCCGTCCATATTCTTACCTCATTCCGTAACATTTTATTTTTCTATTTTATCATCTTTACGGTAAATTGAACATCAAAATTACATAAAAAAGTGCCCCGAAGGACACTTTTCTTTTCTATTTTTTCTGAATGTATCCCTGTGCTGTCAATGTTTCTGCACACAGAATCGCACCGCCTGCTGCGCCTCGCACCGTGTTATGAGACAGCCCTACGAATTTATAATCATATACACTGTCTTCTCTTAAACGTCCTACAGATACACCCATACCGTTTTCAAAATCGACATCTAATGATACCTGTGGTCTGTTATCTTCTTCCAAATACTGAATAAACTGCTTTGGAGCACTTGGAAGTTCTAATTCCTGTGGCTCACCACTAAAGTTCACCATTGCTTCAATCAACTGTTCCTTTGTTGGTTTCTTAGCAAACTTAACGAATACAGCTGCTGTATGTCCATCTAATACTGGAACTCTGATACATTGTGTTGTAATAACCGGAGATGATGCCTTAACAATCTCACCATTTTCGACCTTACCCCAAAGTCTTAGTGGTTCCTGTTCTGACTTTTCTTCTTCTCCACCGATAAATGGAATAATATTTCCAACCATTTCCGGCCAGTCCTTAAATGTTTTACCAGCACCTGAGATTGCCTGATATGTTGTAGCAACAACTTCTACCGGCTCAAATTCTTTCCATGCTGTCAAAACTGGTGCATAACTTTGAATAGAGCAATTAGGCTTTACAGCAACAAACCCTTTTGTTGTTCCCAATCTCTTCTTCTGTGACTCTATCACTTCATAATGCTCCGGATTTATTTCAGGAACTACCATTGGTACATCTGGTGTCCATCTGTGAGCACTATTATTTGATACTACAGGGGTCTCTGTCTTTGCATAATCTTCTTCAATCTTTTTGATTTCTTCTTTTGTCATATCCACAGCACTGAAAACAAAATCTACTGTTGATGCAACTGCTTCAACCTCATTTACATTATGAACAATCATATTTTTCACACGTTCTGGCATTGGAACTGTCATTTTCCATCTGTCACCAACAGCTTCTTCATATGTTTTTCCTGCAGAACGTGGACTTGCTGCCAATGTAACAACTTCAAACCATGGATGGTTATCTAAAAGAGTAATAAATCTCTGACCAACCATTCCTGTGGCTCCTAGTACGCCTACTTTTAATTTCTTGTCTAATTTCATCATTTCTTTA
>DNJM01000178.1:19744-27681 GCA_003489085.1 Lachnospiraceae bacterium | reverse complement strand
AATCTGTTGTTCCATAAGAAGGGTATTCCTGTCTCAGATGTTCCAGTGAAAAATCATAGGCTCCTTCATAAACATAGGATGAACAGGGCCGGTACGCATTCTCAATCAGATAACCGTAGCTCTCTTTCTGCGGTACCTTTTTCCCAAAATAAAGCTGTCCGATCTGCCCGTTCTTCAAAATCTTCATCACATAACTGATCCGGTCATTATATAAATGAAATTCTCCGGATTCCTTCTGATAAATGATACCCATATAATTCCCTCCGTGACTCTGTTATTTTCTAGGAACATTATAAATGGACCGCCTATATAAGGCGATCCATAACTGTCACTAAAACCTGTCCATTTGTTAGATTTATGCTTTTTTCAGATATTCTGTCAGAAGCCGGATGACATTCTCCAGATCCCGGCCGTCTGCCATTTCTGCCGGACTGTGCATATAACGCAGCGGGATGGATACCAGTGCTACCGGGATTCCTTTGTCCGCAAAATGAATCTCATCCGCATCCGTACAGCTTCTTCCTGAGCTAACTTCGATCTGATAAGGAATACCCTCCTGATCGGCGATCTCCATTAAAGTATGGTTCATTCGTTTATCACAGATCGGATTAATGCAGAGAACCGGTCCGCCGCCAAGAGACACCTCGCCCCATTCAGCTGACCGCATTCCATCATAATCACTTGTATAGGTCACATCCACGATAATCGCTTCATCCGGCTGCATCCGTTCCGCGGCCCATCTGGCACCCTGCTTGCTTGTCTCCTCACCGGACGTAGCTGCTGCCAGAACCGTATTCGCACTGCCTTGCCCGCGAACCCGTTTCAGTGCTTCCATAATTGTATAAACACCGGTCTTGTCATCCAGCCCTCTTGCCCGGATTCGTCCGCTCAGAAGTTCCCGGATTTCGACATCCGGAGCAGCTGTATCTCCGATCCGGACAGCCGCAAGCGCCTCCTCTTTCGTAGAAGCCCCTATATCAATCAGTAAATCTCTAAAGGAAAAGTTTTCCTTCTTCAATGCTTCAGAATCCATTACGACACTTCCATAAAGGATACCCTTCTGTGTATACACCTTTACACCATGTCCCGGATAGATCCTGGTCGGAACTCCGCCCACATTGATTACTTTCAGAAAACCGTCCCGGGTTACACCTGTAATCATCAAACCGATCTCATCCAAATGTGCAGACAGCAGAATCTTCTTTCCGCCATTTCCTTCCAGCGTATAGATTCCATTTCCTACTGCATCCGATATGCACTGATCTGCATAAGGCTCCATATGTACCTTCAGCTTCTCCTGCAACGTGAATTCCTCACCGGATACGGATCCCTCCATCAGCAGCATTTCCAATAATTTCTGTTTCATTCGTTATTCCTCTCCTTTTTTATCTGATACTAAAAAATATCCTTTCATAAAATGCCACACCACTGTACTGGCAAACAGAGCAACCAAAGCACCGCCCACGACATCACTTGGATAATGTACACCTACGTATAATCTTGAAAAAGCAATCAGCACTGCCAGTACCATCAGCAAAATGCCATATTTTTTCGGAAAAGTCCGAATATAGATCAATGCGCTGGCAAAGGATGCACATGTATGTCCGGACGGGAAAGAAAAGTCCGTCGGCTTTGCAATCAGTGGGGTCAGTGCCTGGCATACGTCATAGGGGCGGATCCTGGCAATCACGTTTTTTAATATGACATTCGTACACAATGCTCCCAACGCCAATGACAGGAGCGCCGCAGTACCCGCCGGACGTGTCTTTTTAAAGCAAATCAGCAGAATAGCAAGTGCAATCCAGAACCAGCCCGCATCCCCCAGAAAAGTAATGACTTTCAGAACCGCCGTCAGCGGCTCCATCCGCAGATGCTCCTGTATCCATAACAGAATCGATAAATCCATCTCCTGTATCATCCTTATACTCCTCTATTCCCGCAGACTCAAAAGTCCTTCCGCAAGAATCTTTGCATCATCAATAATATAGTCAAATGCTCCTGCCTTTACCATATTGATCACAATCATGCCGATAGGAACCGCAAGAAGCAGACCGAGTACGCTGCCTACCTTATAGCCAATGAACAACAGCACCAGCGTAACCAACGGATCCAGCCCCATACTGTCTCCTACAAGCTTCGGCTGAATCACCTGCCGGATCACCTGTGTCACTGCATATAGAATCAGCAGACCGACTGCCATCCTGACATTTCCCGTCAGAAGCTTATATACGCCCCACGGAATCATCACCGTTCCCGTTCCGAAAAATGGAAGCATATCGACAAATGAAATCAATATCGACAGCAATATCGTATAATTTACTCCAAGTATATTCAAGCCAATCAGCAGAATCACAGCAACGACACACATGATCTTAAACTGAGCTTTCATATAACCGCCGACCGCCACTTTAAAATTCTGACTGACCAGGCTCATGCGTTTCCGAATCGAAATCGGCGCAATCTGCATAAATCTGCGAATCACCTCATCCCTCTCCGCAATAAAGAAATATGCCGATACAATCGTTACAATCGTAGATATCAGCAGAGAAGGAAGTTTTTTTGCCACATTTCCTGCTGCTTCCACCGTTGGTTCGCCCAGGCGTCCGATCAGATCGGCAGCTGTCTGATCCAGATTCAGCACCATATTACGCCAGCCGCTCTGAATCCCCTGCGGAAGCCTCCTGAAAAATCCATTTAATGTTGAACCGATTTCTGCGAATCCAGCTTCCGCATCCTGATACAGATCCGGAACTTCATTCAAAAACCGTCCCACTTCTGCGCCGATCTTACTTCCCGCATAATAAATAGCAAATATAATCGCCGCAAGCACCAGTATAATGGTAATCGCCGACCCCAATTTTTTACGTATCTTCAGCCTTTTTTCCAGCCAGCATACTAAGGGATGCGCTATCAGGGCAATACACCAGCCAATTACAAACGGCAGGAAGAATCCCAACAGCTTTACTCCAATCACAACGACCAGCACCGTCGCAACCAGGCTGGAAGCCAGGCTCACAGCCACTTTCCAGTAGGGACGTTTCTGTTCCAAATTACTCCACCTCGGATTCCATTAAAAATCTTTTTTCAATCAGTTCCCATAGCTCGTCCCGTCCCTGCTTTGTTTCCGAAGAAAACGGGATGACTTCCGTACCCGGTACCAGAGCAAGCCCTTCCTTGATGGCTTTTACATTCTTCGCCACCTGGCTGCGCTTGATCTTATCCAGCTTTGTCGCAATAATAATCGGGTAATATCCCTGATCTACAATCCACTCATACATCATCTTATCATTCGCAGAAGGAGTATGCCGGATATCCACTAAGAGAAACACAGCCTTCAGCTTCTTTGATCCGTGCAGATACCGCTCGATCAGCTTTCCCCACCGTGCTTTTTCCTGCTCCGATACCTTCGCATAACCATAGCCCGGCAGATCTACCAGATACATCTGTTCATTGATATTATAAAAATTAATCGTCTGTGTCTTCCCCGGCGTAGCAGATACCCGGGCCAGAGATTTCCGATTCAGCATCGCATTGATCAACGAAGATTTTCCTACATTGGATTTCCCTGCAAATGCAATCTCCGGCAGCTGGTTGTCCGGCAGCTTACTGGTAATTCCGCATACTGTTTCCAGATTTACACTTTTTATAACCATACTATGCCTCCTTTACCACCAGCGCATATTTCAGCACCTCATCCATCTGGGCAACCGGAAGAATCTCCAGCCCTTTGGTAATCTCCTGAGACAATTCTTCTATGTCCCGAGCATTTTCCTTCGGCACCAGAACCGTCTTGATCCCGGCATTTTTCGCTGCCAGAAGCTTTTCCTTGAGTCCTCCGATCGGCAGTACCCGCCCACGCAGCGTAATCTCCCCTGTCATCGCCAGATCCGCCCGCACCTTCGTTCCGGTCACTGCGGACAGCATCGCCGTCGCCATTGTAATACCGGCTGACGGGCCATCTTTCGGCACTGCTCCTTCCGGAATGTGGATATGCAGATCATGCTTTTCAAAATAGTCCTCCGGAATTTCAAACCTTGAACTTACGGAACGAATATAACTGACCCCTGTCCTGGCTGATTCCTTCATTACATCGCCCAGCTGTCCGGTCAGGATGATCTCACCCTTTCCCGGCATGCTGTTCACCTCAATCTGCAGAGTATCTCCTCCGACACTTGTCCAGGCAAGCCCGCGCACGATTCCGATCTCATCCTCTGAATTGGCCATCTGATAGGTATACTTTTCCTTTCCCAGATAGTGCGGCAGGTTCTGCTCTGTCACACGTACCTTTTTCTTTCCGGACTCCAGGATCTCACGCGCCGCCTTCCGGCAGATCTCCCCGATCTTCCGTTCCATCTGCCGTACACCGGCCTCCTTCGTGTAATTTCGCGCAATCTTCCACACTGCCTTTTTACTGATGGTCAGCTGTCCTTCCTGTAAGCCGTTCTTCTCAAGCTGTTTTGGAATCAGATGCTCTTCCGCAATATGAAGCTTTTCATTCTCCGTATAGCTGCTGATTTCAATCACTTCCATACGATCCAAAAGCGGCCGCGGAATCGTCTGCAGAGTATTGGCCGTTGCCACAAAAAGCACTTCTGACAGATCCAGAGGTACTTCCAGATAATGATCCCGGAACCTGCTGTTCTGCTCACTGTCCAATACTTCCAGCAGTGCAGAGAATGTATCTCCCTTATAGTCTGTACTGACTTTGTCTATTTCATCCAGGAGCATCAGCGGGTTTTTCACTCCGGCGCTTCTCATCGCAGCCGCAATCCGGCCCGGCATTGCTCCGACATAAGTCTTTCGATGTCCACGAATCTCCGCTTCATCCCTGACACCGCCCAGAGAAATCCGGACGTATGGTTTCTGCAGTGCCCTTGCCAGAGACCGTGCAATAGAAGTCTTACCGGTTCCCGGCGGGCCCACAAGACAGAGAATCGGACTTTCCCCTTTCTTTGTCAAGGAACGTACCGCCAGGAATTCAAGCACACGTTCCTTCACCTCTTCCAGGCCATAATGGTCTTCTTCCAGTACCCGTTTTGCAAAATGAATATCCGAGCTGTCCTTTGCCGCCTTATTCCACGGCATTTCCAGCATCGTCTCAATATAGGTGCGAATCACACCTGATTCCGCGGGACTGTTCATGGCATTCCGGAACCGTTTAATCTCTTTCTGCAGCTTTTCCTTTACCTCTTTCGGCGCCTTCAGTTTCCGTACTGCTTTTTCAAACTCATCGGCATCATTCATGGCAGTATCATCGCCCAGCTCTTCCCGGATCAGTTTCAATTCTTCCCGTAAAATATACTCCCGCTGATGCTTATCCACGCGCTCCTTGACCTTAGCCTGCAGTTCCTCTTTAATATGCATGATCTGCGCCTCATTGACCAGCTTAAATGCCAGCTTCTCATAACGGACAGCCAGACTGTTCTCCTCTAAAAAGCTCTGCAATTCCGTATAGTCCATCGGAATATTACTGATAATCTGTTCCATCAGCTGTTTTAAGTCCTGAATCTCCATGATTCTGGCTGCCAGCTCCTGTGTAATCTTAGGACTCTTTACCGCATACTCCAAAAACATATCCTTCAGTCCACGGAGCATCCCTTCCAGATTCAGTTTATCCCCCAGATCCGGTGTCTCTTCTTCCAGTATACTGACTTCTGCAGTCAAAAACGGCTCCTCCTGCCTTACCGCGAGCAGCCTTGCACGCCGCTCTCCGGTCACCAGCACCCGCAGAATCTTCTTCGGCATCTTCAGCACCTGTTTTACCTTTGCCACGGTACCGATATCATATACATCCTTTGCTCCCGGCTGTTCCGTATTCAGATCTCTCTGTGTCACAAGGAATACCGTCTGGTCGCACAGCATCGCCTCCTGAACCGCTTTTATGGAGCGCTCCCGGCTGATATCAAAATGCACCACCATTCCAGGCAGGATCGTCATCCCACGCAGAGCGACCATTGGTAACTGCATTATACTTTGCTCACTCACGTTTTATCCTCCTTGCAAAAAAAGCAGGCACCTCCAGTCAGTACCTGCCCACTTCTTACTTACGCACTTTCTCCGTCTACAAGAGTATCACCATACTCCGGCTCACTCTTCTTTTCTACTGCATCTTTCGTAATGCGGCAGTAATGAATCTGCTCATTTGACGGCACTTTATACATGGTATCCATCATTACATTTTCCATAATCGCCCGCAGCCCTCTGGCGCCCGTCTTTCTTGCGATCGTAATATCTGCGATCGCTTCCAGTGCAGCCGGATCGAATTCCAGCTTCACGCCGTCCAGCTCCATCAGCTTCTGATACTGCTTTGTAATCGCATTCTTCGGCTCAGTCAGGATACGGAGCAGCGCATCCTTATCCAGCAGATCCAATGTCACCACTACCGGTACACGGCCGACAAATTCCGGTATCATACCGAATTTGACCAGATCCTGCGGCATCACCTTTTTCAGCAGCTGATCCACATCATCCTCATGGCTGTCCGCAATCTCTACATTAAATCCAATGGACTTCTTATCAATTCTGGTCTCAATAATCTTATCAATTCCCTCAAAAGCTCCGCCGCAGATAAACAGAATATTCGTTGTATCAATCTGATACAGCTCCTGATGCGGATGCTTTCTGCCGCCCTGCGGCGGTACGGAAGCAACCGTTCCTTCCAGAATCTTCAAAAGTGCCTGCTGCACCCCTTCTCCGGAAACATCCCTCGTAATAGATGGATTTTCAGATTTTCTGGTTATTTTATCAATCTCGTCAATATAAATAATTCCGTATTCGGCACGCTCAATATCACCGTCTGCTGCCTGAATCAGCTTCAGCAGGATATTCTCTACATCCTCTCCAACATATCCGGCCTCCGTCAGCGCTGTTGCATCTGCAATCGCAAACGGCACGCCCAGCATCTTCGCCAGCGTCTGCGCCAGCATGGTCTTTCCGCAGCCGGTCGGGCCCAGCATCAGGATATTGCTCTTCTGCAGTTCTACTCCAAGATCGCGCTCTGCCATAACACGCTTATAGTGGTTATACACAGATACAGCCAGAACCTTCTTGGCTTCTTCCTGCCCGATCACATATTCGTCCAGAAAATGCTTGATCTCCTCCGGTTTCATCAAATTGATACCGTCCAGAAAACTCTCTTCTTCTTCATATTCAAATTCTTCTTCAATGATTTCAGAACACACTTCCACACATTCATCACAGATATATGTGTTATTCGGTCCCGCAATCAGCTTTCTCACCTGGGCCTGTGTTTTGTTGCAGAAGGAACATCTCACAACATCGCTTACTCTCCCCGCCATTTTATCACCTCAACTGATAGCAGGAAAGGATCTGTTCTAAGAAGAACAAATCCTTCCTAAATTTTACCGGCTGGTAATCACCCGGTCGATCAATCCATATTCTTTTGCTTCCTGTGCAGTCATAAAGTTATCCCGCTCCGTGTCTCTGCAGATCACGTCATACGGCTGTCCTGTATTCTGCGCCAGAATTTCATTCAGTTTTTTCCTGGTTCTCAGGATGTGATCAGCCACAATCTGAATTTCCGTGGCCTGTCCCTGTGCCCCGCCGGACGGCTGATGAATCATAATCTCTGCATTCGGGAGCGCCAGACGCTTGCCCTTTGCTCCGCCGGCCAGCAGGAAGGAACCCATACTTGCCGCCATTCCGATACAGATTGTAGACACGTCACACTTGATGTACTGCATGGTATCATAGATTGCCATACCTGCTGTTACGGAGCCGCCCGGACTGTTGATATAGAAATGAATATCCTTTTCCGGATCCTCTCCTTCCAGGAACAGAAGCTGTGCCGTAATAATACTTGCTGCCACATCTGTCACTTCTTCTGACAGGAAAATAATACGTTCTTTTAACAATCTGGAATAAATATCGTAAGAACGCTCTCCATGGCTGGTTTGTTCAATGACATAAGGTACTAA
>DNJM01000178.1:19049-19450 GCA_003489085.1 Lachnospiraceae bacterium | reverse complement strand
TGACATAAGGTACTAAACTCATGTACATGCCTCCATTTTCTTTTAAATTCATACAGTGCCCTCTGTTTCCAAAGAACACTGTATCTTTCTTTAGGTTCTATTCTTCTACTGCATTCTCAGCTACGAAGGTAACAGCTTCCTGAACAGCCATATCAGCCTTCATCTGCTCTTTCTCACGGTCTCCCATGAAGCCTAACAGCTTCTCAGTTTCCATTCCATAAGCTTCTGCCATCTTGCCCATCTCTTCCATGAACTTCTCTTCGCTGATTTCAATGTTCTCTGCTTTTACGATCGCTTCCAGTACCAGTCTGGTCTGAATTCTCTTGATTGCCTGCGGACGGAATTCTTCCATCATCTTCTCAGAGGTAAGACCTGTGAACTGCATATACTGCTCCATAGTC
>DNJM01000178.1:18413-18753 GCA_003489085.1 Lachnospiraceae bacterium | reverse complement strand
CTGCATATACTGCTCCATAGTCAGTCCCTGCTGCTGCATTCTCTGTGCGAATTCATTTACCATCTGGCTTGCTTCTGTATCAATCATCATATCCGGCAGCTCCATAGTTGCATTTTCTACTGCTTTCTCTACTGCCTGATCCTCTTTCTTTCTCTTGCCTTCTGCTGCCTTTTCTTCTTTGATCTTTGCCTTCGTATCCGCTTTCAGTTCTTCCAGTGTGCTGAATTCAGAAACCTCAGAAGCGAATTCATCATCCAGCTCCGGAAGTTCTTTCACGCTGATCTTATGAACCGTACACTTGAATACTGCCGGTTTGCCCTTCAGCTCTTCTGCATGATAA
>DNJM01000178.1:17629-18145 GCA_003489085.1 Lachnospiraceae bacterium | reverse complement strand
GATGATAATCTTCCGGGAAGGTTACATTTACTTCTACTTCCTTTTCGAGTTCAGCGCCGATCAGCTGCTCTTCAAAGCCCGGAATAAAAGAACCGGAACCGATCGTCAGCGAATAGTTCTCACTCTTGCCGCCTTCAAATGCCACGCCGTCTACAAAGCCTTCAAAGTCCAGAACGATATCATCCTTGTCCTGCACCGGACGGTCTTCCACTTCTACGATTCTTGCATTCTTTTCCTGCTCTTTTGCCAGTCTTTCCTCAACCTCTTTTGCAGTTACGCGTGTAGAAGTCTTATCCACCTTTAATCCTTTATATTCACCAAGAGTTACTTCCGGTTTTACAGCCACTTCTGCTGTGAAAATGAATGGTTTTCCTTTTTCAATCTGTACCACTTCTATTTTCGGCTGGGAAACAATCTCAACATCCGCTTCATCATATGCCTTGCTGTACTCCTGCTGAATCAGTGCATTCGCAGCATCATCATAAAAGATTTCTGCTCCGTACATTTTTTCAATCA
>DNJM01000178.1:6528-17341 GCA_003489085.1 Lachnospiraceae bacterium | reverse complement strand
CTGCTCCGTACATTTTTTCAATCATTGCACGTGGAGCTTTTCCCTTACGGAATCCTGGAAGGGTGATCTTATTCTTCTGCTTGTTGTAAGCGCTCTGCAGTGCTTTTTCCAGCTCTTCTGCCGGAACTTCAATGGTCAGCTTCGCCATGTTTTTTTCCATTTTTTCCACTTGTAAACTCATAGTTATGTTTTCCTCCTTAAATATATGCTTGCGCGCGGCAATACTGCCTGTCGTTTTTCTATCATTTCAATACATTCGCAGTCATTAAAATAGTATATCATAAAGTTCTGCAAAATGCTAGTCTTGAATTTCATCTAAACGCAGTATTTTTATCTTCAATTCTTCCAGCTCTTCCTCATCAATCGAAAACTGCTTATCTTCTCCTGCCGTAACCCGTAGGGTCACCGTCGTCTTATCACCATACGTAATCTCTTCGCTGTAGGTGCTGAGCAGCTCATAAGAATGCCACAGAAATTCACTCTGCATCTGGGCACTGATCTCTTCCTCAGTACCGCTGTATTCTCCATTTCTTGCTTTCTGCAGGATCTCTTCGGAATCCTGTTTTACCCCTTCCACAAAGCGGCTAAAGACATCTGCCGGTGAGATCTCTACTGACACCTTATATTCTGTCTTACTCACCTTTTCGGCAGACTGTACGTTATAACGCATAGATCGGAAAATCCTTCTGCATACTTCTATGTAATCTGCCCGCATGGCATCGCTTACGTCCATCCCGCTGATGATATTATTATCCACAAAGCCTGCCAGCGCCTGCTCATACTGCTCCCGCAGTTCCTCCTTTGTAACATCCTCCATGATTCCGGCTGCCCCATCCACCTCTCCCTGGAACAGCTGATCCAGCACTGCCTGCACATATCCCTGTGCATCAAAATCCTTTTCACAGCCTGTAAGCGACGCTGCACAGAGAATCAGGCACACTGCCAGCACAGCAATTCTGTGCAGGTGCATCGTTTTCTCTCTGATCATTCACAAATCTCCTTATACACGATCTCTTTACGAATCCTTTCCGCAGTTTCCCGGCCCTCCAGCATCTCCAGAAGCGCAAGTGCAAACGGAATTGCTGTTCCCATGGAACGCCCCGTAATCACATGTCCGGAAACTACCGCCGGCTTTCGTACCACCTGCGCCCCGGTCAGCATACCCTCAAATGTGGGATATGCCGTTGCCTCCCGATTTTCCAGAAAACCAAGTTTTCCGAAAATGCGCGGTGCTGCACAGATCGCCGCAATATATTTTCTCTGCTGGTAGAATGCTTTAAGCGCTTCCAATAAGGGCTCATACTGTTCTAAAAATTCCGTACCGGCTTTTCCACCGGGCAGTACCAGCATATCCAGACCGGCTGTCTCTGTTTCCCCGTACATACAATCTGCTGTCACATCGATTCCATGAGAGCCATGCACCATATGCCTGTCCATCACGGAACACATTGTAATCTCAACACCGCCCCGCCGCAGGATATCTACCACCGTCAGCGCTTCAATTTCTTCAAATCCATCCGCTAAAAAGATGGCCGCTCGCTTCATCTTGCTTCCTCCTTTTTTTCTCTTTGAACTGCATTTTATCAAACTCATATGAAAATTGCAATTCCGTTTACATTTTCCATTACTTATATTATGATATTCTAAACACAACATGATACGGAGGTTGTCAAATTATGGAGATTGAACGGAAATATGTCATCCCCTCTCTTCCCAAGGGATACGATACCTGGCCTGTGCGGCTGATTGAACAGGGATATCTTTCTACCGAACCGGTAGTACGCATTCGCAGAGATAACGATGAATATATCCTGACTTATAAATCAAAAGGGCTTATGATCCGCGAAGAATATAATCTGCCGCTGACTGCAGAAGCCTACGCACATCTTCTGAAAAAGGCAGACGGACGGATTATCCGGAAACACCGATATATGATTCCCCTTGCAGAGGGCTATCGAATGGCATCCGACAGCCCATCGGATATTTCCCTCTCCGAAACCGGCCTTTTCATTGAGCTTGATGTCTTCGACGGCGATCTGGCACCGCTGATACTGGCAGAGGTTGAATTTCCTGATCCGGAGACTGCAAAGATATTCCGGGCACCCTCCTGGTTCGGTGAAGACGTCACCTATGACGAACGCTATCAGAACAGCCGCCTGAGCAATCCGGATGTGCAAATATAAAGGGCGGATTTGATGTCTGGATAAAGCAACATTATGTTGCTGTTTTATCCTTATCTTCTTTTTGTTGCATAAATATCCTTTTCTGTGGGAACTTGCTATACTGTTCTTTAGAAATGGAGGTACGCAGCGAATGTCAAATATCCAACTCGCCCGTAATCTGCGTGCACTGAGGAAGAACAATAACCTGAGTCAGGCAGACGTGGGTACAATGCTGAATATATCACGCCAGGCATACTCAAATTACGAGACCAGCAAGCGTTCTCCTGATCTGGATATACTGATTCGTCTGGCACAGATTTATCATGTTACCCTGGACGATCTGCTCCTCCAGAATCTCGGAAATCGTATTGCGGACAGTAAGACACCTTATCAGCTGGCATTAGATATCCAGACACAGGAGTCTATTTATCTGACAGACGAAGAGATACAGATGATTTTAAAATATCGGGATCTTTCTTCCGAAGACAGGATCGTCATAGATACCTTCCTTGAGACGCATGCCGGAAGGAAACCTGCAGACTGATGCACTCAAAAAGGTTCCCCGGACCTTTTTACCGCATGCATGGAAACACAAGACGGGCAGCCGGCTGATTACTGCGGCTGCCCGTCTTTTTCTGAGTCCTTAGAAGCCTTTCTCCCACCGGCTTCTTTCAGCATTTATTCCATTCCCAGTCGGAATTCTTCATGTACTGCGTTGAGTGCTCTGTCCATCTCATTCTCTGCGATTAATACCGTGATCCGAATCTCTGAGGTAGAAATCATATTGATATTAATACCGCTATTGTACAATGCTTCGAACATTCTGGCTGCTACACCCGGATTGCTCATCATACCTGCACCTACAATAGAAATTTTGGCCACATCCGTTTTATATTTCACTTCCTGAATCGTCAGTGCTTCCTTATTCGCCCCCAGTACCTCCAGCGTGCCGGTCAGGTCTCCCTGTGCTACCGTAAAAGAAATGTCCTTCGTACCATCCCGTCCAATGGACTGCAGAATGATATCTACATTGATTTTATTTTTAGCCAGTGTATTAAATATCTTAAATGCGATACCCGGTTTATCATCGATTCCAATTACAGAAACCCGTACTACATCCTTCTCTCCGGCCACACCGGTAATTAACATTTTCTCCATCTTCGCTACCTCCTTCACAATTGTGCCCTCATGATCATTCAGACTGGACCGTACTACAAGCGGTACGCCGTACTTTTTAGCCATTTCTACCGAACGGTTATGCAGTACCTTCGCTCCATGGGAAGCCAGCTCCAGCATCTCATCATAAGTAACCTCATTCAGCTTTCTGGCATTCTTCACTACACGCGGGTCTGCCGTATAAACACCGTCTACATCCGTATAAATCTCACATTTATCCGCATGCAGCACAGATGCCAGCGCCACCGCCGTCGTGTCTGACCCACCGCGTCCCAGCGTAGTGTAGTCATCATATTTATTAACTGCCTGGAAGCCTGTCACGATTACGATCTTACCGGATTCCAGTTCATGCCGTATCCGATCCGTATCTACTCTCTTAAATCTGGAATTCCCGTAAGCCGACGTAGAATACATCATTACCTGAAATGCATTCAATGACACTGCCGGCACACCCATGCCGTTAATCGCCATCGCCATCAGCGCAACAGACACCTGCTCTCCTGTCGTCAGCAGCATATCCAGCTCCCGCTTCGATGCCCTTGGATTGATCTCAAACGCTTTTTCCAGCAGCTCATCCGTCGTATCACCCATAGCAGACAATACTACGACTACCTGATTTCCTTTCTTATATTCTTCAATACAGCGTTTTGCGACATTATAAATACGTTCTTTATTCGCAACGGATGTTCCTCCGAACTTTTTTACAACCAGCATTCTGACCTCCTAATTTTCCAGCAAATGTTCCAGCAGACAGTATCCTTCCTTTTTCCACTGCCTTCCGGATTCTGATGCGGTTTTCTCATAATAGCCTTCAGCTCCCTGTACAGGTCTGCGGCTGTCGTAAAGCATATATGGCACCGGATCCTTCGTATGCGTCCGTACTCGAATCGGCGTCGGATGATCCGATAATATCAATATTCTATAATCCTCTCCGGATTTGTCAAGTGTTTTTGTGAGGTATGCAAGAATCCGCTGGTCAATAGATTCGATCGCCCGGATCTTATCCGCCGTCCTTCCCTGATGTCCCATCTCGTCCGGCGCCTCTACATGGATATAAGCAAAATCATATCCTTCCTTCAGCAAAGCATCCAGCGCTGCCTGTGCCTTACCCTCATAATTAGTATGCAGCCCTCCATTTGCTCCCTCTACTGCAATCTGCGTTATGCCCGCACCAACAGCGATTCCCTTCAGCAGATCTACAGCAGAGATCATAACACCTTTTTTGCCCGTCTTTTCTTCAAAGTTCATCAACTCCGGTTTTGTACCGGCTCCCCAGAACCACGCCGAATTAGCCGGACGAAGCCCTCTCCGCCGCCTCTCTTGATTCAGCGGATGCTGTTCAAGGATTTCATAGCTTTGCTTCATCATATACTGCAGGATCGGATCCTGCGGCAGATACTCTCCAATTCTTCTGGTCAGAATATCATGCGGCGGAGTCAGCTCCTGCACTGTTCCGCCATTTATCACCAGCAAATGCCGATAGCTGGTACCGACATAGAAGTGATACGTATCATTTACAGCTGCATCCTCATGAAATGCCGCTTTCAGCGCATCCAGCAGAATCGCCGCATCCTCTGTGGAAATCTCCTCTGAACTATGATCCAGAATTCTGCGGTCCTCATAATTCGTTTCCTCTTCCGAAAGCGTAACCAGATTGCAGCGAACTGCCACATCCTCCGGCTGCAGTTCCACTCCAATACTGAGTGCTTCCAATGGTGAACGTCCGGTGTAGTATTTCCGCGGATCGTACCCCATTACCGACAGGTTGGCTGTGTCACTGCCCGGGGCCATTTCCTCCGGCACCATACACACCGTGCCTATCTCCGATACTGCTGCCAGACGATCCATTTCCGGTGTCACAGCCGCCTCCAGTGTGGTCCGTCCTCCCAGCTCCTCCAATGGTTCTCCTGCCATACCATCTCCCAGCATCACAATATACTTCATATACCCCACATCCCATCATTTCTCTGCAATTCCTATTCCCGTCCGGCGATCTTCAGATAATGTACCCCCTCGTACTGTTCCAGGCCATCAATCAGTTCTGCCTGGTTGCTCTGCTCGGACAGAAATTCCATACTCAGTGTCACCGTAGCCACCCCGCCCAGCGGAATACTCTGATGAATCGTCAGTATATTGACCTGATATGTTGCAATCCGCTGCAGCAGCTCCATCAAAAGCCCCGGTGTATCATCCATCTGAATCACCAGTGTAATCGTCTGACCCTTTTCTGTCTCATGAAATGGGAAAATATCATCCTTATATTTATAAAATGAGCTCCGGCTGATCCCGACCCGGTCTGTTGCTTCCTGAATCGTCAGATTCTTTTCCGTGGTCAGAAGCCGCTTCACCTCAACCACCTTCAAAAATACCTCCGGAAGCGCATTCTTCTTTACAACATAGTACTTTGGCTGCTCCATTTTTCCACCTCCGTTATGTCTCTGCGTGTTCCTTTAGATTGATTTTCTTCAGATAGGCATTAATAAACGGATCCAGCGCACCGTCCAGAACAGCTGTCACATTTCCGCTTTCTTCATTCGTTCTGTGATCCTTTACCAGCGTATACGGCTGCATGATATAGGAACGAATCTGATTGCCGAATCCAATCTCCTTTACCTCACCCCGGATATCCGAGAACTTCTCCGCCTGTTCCTGCTGCTTTAAGAGATACAGCTTCGCCTTCAGCATCTGCATAGCCTTTTCTTTATTGCTGAATTGAGACCGTTCATTCTGGCACTGTACCACAATCCCGGTCGGCACATGCGTAATCCGAATCGCTGATGATGTCTTATTGATGTGCTGGCCGCCGGCACCGCTGGCCCGGTACGTATCGATTTTCAGATCCTCATCATTGATCTCCACATCGATATCTTCTTCAATGTCCGGTACCACATCGCAGGAAGCAAAAGATGTCTGCCGCTTTCCCGCTGAATTAAAGGGGGAAATCCGCACCAGACGGTGCACCCCCTTCTCCGACTTCAGATAACCATATGCGTTTTCCCCATTTACCTCAAAGGTGATTCCCTTAATTCCCGTAATATCGCCCGCCAGATAATCCAATACAGTCATGCTGTAACCCTTTTGCTCTGCCCATCTGGTATACATTCGATACAGGATGTTAACCCAGTCGCAGGATTCTGTACCGCCTGCTCCGGCGTGCAGCGTCAGAATCGCATTGCTTCCATCATATTCTCCTGACAACAATGTCTGAATCCGCAGTGCTTCGTATTTTTCTTCCCAGGAACGGATCTCCCGCTCGATATCCTTGAGAATACTACGGTCATTTTCTTCCTCTGCCATTTCCATCAGCATCTCAATATCATTATAACCGTTTTCCAGGCCTTCCAGAGCTTCTACAGTATCCCGAAGTCCTTTTACCTCTTTCGTAATCTGCTGAGACAACTCCGGATCATTCCAGAATTCAGGTGCTTCCATCTTCTTCTCCAGCTCTTCCAATTTCTCCTTCTTACCGGCGATGTCAAAGAGACCCCCTGAGTTCACAGAGTGGCTGGCTGTATCCGCCGATTATACTTTTCATTTCATCTAATTCAATCATAAAAAACCTCCTGCTATATCACTGAAAAGGTGTGCCAGTTATTTCTGCCACACCTTTTTTATCTGTTCTTCCTTTCAGCCTGCTATTTCTTTCTGCCGCAGCACTGCTTATACTTCTTACCACTTCCACACGGACATGGATCATTCGGATAAATCTTCTTCTCTTCCCGCTTCTTCGGGGTACGAAGAGCCGTATCATCCTTATTGGTTCCCGTTACCTTGGCCGCCTGCTCACGCTCAGCCTTCTGTTCAATACGAACGTGCATCAAAGTACGCACGGTATCCTTCGTGATCGTCTCCGTCATCGCACCAAACATTTCATAACCAAGCATCTTATATTCTACCAGCGGATCTTTTTGTGCATAGGCCTGCAGACCGATACCCTGGCGCATCTGATCCATATCATCGATATGATCCATCCACCTTGCATCAATGACCTTCAGAAGTACGACACGCTCCAGCTCACGCAGATGCTCCAGCTCCGGGAACTGCGCCTCCTTTGCTTCATAGGCCTTCACAGCACGCTCCTTCAGCATATGCTTCAGTTCCTTCTGGCTCATTTTCGCCACTTCTTCTATCGTAACCGGCTGCATCGGAATATTGGTCAGAAGATCTACGTTCAGTGCCTTCAGATCCCATTCCTCCGGATCCTGGTCCGGCGAAATCTGCGCATCCACTGTATTTTCCACATACTCTGTCAGCATATGGAAAATGGAATCCCGCATATTTTCTCCATCCAGTACCTTCCGGCGTTCTTCGTAAATGATTTCTCTCTGCTCATTCATAACCTGGTCGTATTCCAGCAGATTCTTACGGATACCGAAGTTGTTGCTCTCAATCTTTCTCTGCGCATTCTCAATTGCCTTTGACAACATCTTATGCTGAATCTGCTCGCCGTCCTCAACACCCAGCGTATTAAATACGTTCATCAGCTTATCTGATCCGAAGAGACGAAGCAGATCATCCTCCAGAGACAGATAGAAACGGGATTCTCCCGGATCTCCCTGACGTCCGGCACGTCCGCGCAGCTGGTTATCGATACGTCTGGACTCATGCCTCTCTGTACCGATGATCTTCAGACCGCCGGCTTCCTTCGCCCTGTCATCCAGCTTAATATCCGTACCACGGCCGGCCATATTGGTTGCAATCGTAACTGCGCCATGCTGTCCTGCCTGTGCTACGATTTCCGCCTCCATCTCATGGAACTTTGCATTCAATACATTATGCTTAATTCCCCGCCGCTTTAACATCTTGCTAAGCAGCTCGGAAACCTCGATCGTAATCGTACCGACCAGCACCGGCTGACCGGTTGCATGTGCACGCTCTACTTCGTCCACAACTGCTTTGAACTTTTCATTCTTTGTCTTGTATACGGCATCATCCAGATCCTTCCTCTGTATCGGAAGATTGGTCGGGATCTCAACTACATCCATGCCATAAATGTCACGGAATTCCTTTTCTTCCGTCAGGGCAGTACCGGTCATACCAGCCTTTTTATCGAACTTATTGAACAGGTTCTGGAACGTAATCGTTGCCAGAGTCTTACTTTCTCTCTTAACCTGTACATGCTCCTTGGCCTCTATCGCCTGATGCAGACCGTCAGAGTACCGGCGTCCCGGCATGATACGTCCGGTGAATTCATCGACGATCAGTACCTCACCCTCCGGGCTCACCACATAATCCTTATCACGGAACATCAGATTATGTGCACGCAGCGCCAGTATAATATTGTGCTGGATCTCCAGATTCTCCGGATCTGCCAGGTTCTCCAGGTGGAAGAACTTTTCTACCTTCTTTACACCGTCCTCGGTCAGATTGATATTCTTCTCCTTTTCATTGACAATAAAGTCTCCGGTTTCCTCGATGTCCTCTCCCATAATCGCATTCATCTTGGAAAATTCACCGCTGGCCTCGCCTCTTTCCAGCTGCCTTGCCAGAATATCACAGGCCTCATATAATCTCGTAGACTTTCCGCTCTGTCCGGAAATGATCAATGGGGTACGCGCTTCATCAATCAATACGGAGTCCACCTCATCAATGATGGCATAATGCAGTCCTCTCTGCACCAGCTGTTCCTTATATACCACCATATTGTCACGCAGATAGTCGAAGCCCAGTTCATTATTCGTAATATACGTAATATCACAGTTATACGCTTCTCTACGCTCATCATTGTTCATGGAATTCAGGACCACTCCAACCGTCAGGCCCAGGAATCTGTGCACCTGTCCCATCCATTCTGCATCACGCTTTGCCAGATAGTCATTGACCGTAACGATGTGTACTCCCTTACCTTCCAGCGCATTCAGATACGCCGGCAATGTAGATACCAGTGTCTTTCCTTCACCGGTTCTCATCTCGGCAATACGACCCTGATGTAAGATAATACCGCCGATCAGCTGCACCCGGAAATGGCGCATACCCAATGTTCTGACACCTGCTTCTCTGACCACGGCAAATGCTTCCGGAAGAATATCATCCAGAGTTGCTCCCTGCGCCAGTTTTTCCTTAAACTCTTTCGTCTTTCCACGCAGTTCTTCATCGGACAGCTGCTTCATCTCCGGCTCCAGAGATTCGATATAATCCACGATCGGATTGATCCGCTTCAGCTCATGTTCACTGTGTGTCCCGAATAATTTTTCTACGAAACCCATATACCTGCTCCTTCATCATATATATGCTCCTTCTGCGGATATCCATTCCGGCCGGTCTGCTCTGTTCTGCCATCCGAAGAAGATCTCATCCCCTGTTGCTTCTAAAAAGGGCTGAATTTCTATAAAATAAAAAATAGTACTAAAATTCATTCTCCATTTTAGCACTATCTTCCGGTTAGTTCAACTAATTTATAAACTGTTCACAATTCAGTCATAGAATGGCCATACGCAAACCGCAATCCATTTGACATCCCCATTGTCCCCATCTATAATAGAGCTATCGTTAATTTCAACCATCACACAGAGGATATCCGATATGAATAAGCTTGTACCTATGCAGAGCTTCTATTGCTCTATGGAAGATGAAAACAAAATCTGCAGCTTCGACATCGAAGTGCTGGCAGAACCGACTGCCCCGCTTCTGCATCCTATGTCACGCTTCTGGCTGATCAACAGTGGAGAGGGGATTCTGCTGCTGAATAATAAGCGCTACACCCTGAAGCCCGGAACCGTGGTTTCTATACTGCCCTGGCAGATCAGCGACATTGTTGAGGTTTCGGAACCGCTGCAGTTCTTTGTTATGGCATATTATTTCGACAATATCAACGAAATCATCAAGCTCTTTTATAACCCTGGCAGTGCGCCGCTTTCGATTGTGCAGTCGCTGAACCAGAATCCGGTCTTATATCTGGAAGGAGAAGCCCTGGAAGCCGTCCGGCACTCTTTCCTGCAGATCAAGGAAGAAATCGGTATGGAATCCACTCTGGATACCTCCGGTATTCCTTCTCCGGAGCTGCGCAATCTCTATATTACCAATAAGCTGATTGACATCATGCTGTATTTTATCCGAAGCGAAAAGCCGACCTTGTCTTCTTCTGCTGCGCATACCGTTGATCCCAGCGAAATTTTCCAGTACCTCTACTGTCACTTGAACGAAAAGATTACACTGACCATGCTGTCCCGCATCTTCTGCATGAGCGAATATGCTATCAGCAAATATATTACCGAAACCACCGGTCTTTCCTTCTTCGACCTGCTGAATGAAATGCGGATTGGAAAGACTATTAACTTCCTGCTGTATACAGATCTGACGCTGGATGAACTGGCCGAAATCCTCGGTTTTGTAGACAGCGCCCATATCAGCAAGGTATTTTCCGCCAGAACCGGTATGAAGGTAAACGAATTCCGAAATACCTATCAGAATATCGGAAGCATCTGCCGCATTAAAGATCATAAGGATTTTTATCTGATTGTATCTTATATCTATCG
>DNJM01000178.1:0-6232 GCA_003489085.1 Lachnospiraceae bacterium | reverse complement strand
ATTGTATCTTATATCTATCGGCACTATATGGAACCACTGACCCCCAGACAGATTGGTGATAGATTCGGAATCTCTCCAAAGGAGCTCAACCGGATTCTTCTTTATCAGGTGGAAATGAATTTTTCTGACTATCTGAACTTTATCCGGGTCAACCGTGCTTCGGAGCTGCTTCTGAAAACATCGAAAAGTATTCTGGAGGTTGCCTTAGAAGTCGGCTACCAGACAGAAAAGACACTATCGCGGAATTTTTTAAAATTCCGTTCCATGACACCGGGAAAATTCCGGCATTCCATTGCCCTGCAGGATAATGAAGAAACCTTCCGCATACAGTGAAACGATTCTTTATGAACATATTACCTGTATACGGAAGGTTCTATTTTGACCACACTTCTACTTCATCAGCTTCAGGCCCTTTGCCACAATCGTAATGAAGTCCTGTACATTCGTTACCATCGTTGTAGCGGAAAGACTTCCTCTGTCAAGAAGCTTATTGACAACGAATTCATCCGCATCTACGGCATACAGATAAACTGGCCGTACCGTTCCATCCGGAAGTACCCTGAAGGATGGGGTCATGTTGCCGGTTGCTATGGTATGCAGCATGGTAGCCAGACAAATCACGCAGGTGGATTCCCGCACCAGATTCCGCATAGCTCCCTGACCGGCATAGGCATCTCCCACTACCTCCGGAAGCGGTCCATCGTCACGGATAGATCCTGTCAGAACGAAAGGCACATGATTTTTCACACAGCTGTAGATGATACCATTGTCAATATGATAATCTTCTATAAACTGCGGGATGGAGCCACTTCTTCTGACCTTGTTGATGACATCCAGATGATTATAATGTCCATTCGGCTGTGAGATTTGCGTATAAATATCCTGCCCCAGTGCGGTATGCAGAAAAGCTCCCTCCAGATCGTGCGTTGCCAGCGCATTGCCTGCCAGCAGACCGTGTGCATAACCATTCTCAATCAATAACTGCATTGCAGCCCGTGCATCCGCATCAAATGCAAATGCAGGTCCCATAACCCAGACAATATTGCCGTGCTCTTTCTCGTGCTTTAACAGCTCAAATAAACGGTCATAGTCCCGTGCATAAGAGGTCTCACGGCTTCTTCCCTGACGAAATACGAACTGATCCTCCAGCTCTTTTCCCTCTTCTTCAAAGCCATGGCAGTGCATATAGATTCCTTCTTCGCACTTCTCTGTACGGCCAAGGATCACCTTATCTCCCTTTTTCAGATTCCGGTTTTCCACAACCTCCAGATGTCCGTCATCACACAGGACCACGCTGGAATCCATGCGGCTTTCTTCTGCCAGCACCCATTTCCCATTAATTTTGAAGTATTCCGGATACATGGATGTACTATGATAATATTCCGGCGCCACTCCGTCTTTCTCCGCCGCTTCATATTTTACGTCCGGAGCATTTATAAATTCTTTCCGGCTGAAATCCGGATGATGATATACAGGCATATTAAATGACATAACGATTCCCTCATCTCTTTCTTAAACTAATTGTTATTAATATCATACATTTCACTGTCCACTTCAAATGGCACATAATCTGATTCTGTTTTTTCGGAGCAAATCCTGGTTCCTGCTTTCCCATGCAGCGCATCTGCTGCCCGTTCCAGAGAAGTAATAATGGCAGTCCGGTTTGGTAAAGCTTCTACGAAGTCTACACAGGCTTCCATCTTCGGAAGCATACTTCCTGCAGCAAATTCTCCCTGGGCAATGTATCTTCGGATATCCGGAACAGACACTTCATTCAGCGCTTTCTGTTCACTTGTATGAAAATGAATATATACCTGATCGACCGCAGTCAGAATCAACAGCATATCTGCTTTCAGCTCCTGTGCAAGCTTACTGCATGATTTGTCCTTATCAATGACCGCATCAATACCATGTATTCCCCTTTCATCTTCTACCACAGGAATGCCGCCCCCGCCAACCGCTATCACCAGCAGACCGCTCTGAACCATTTTCCGAATGGCTCCCAGCTCCACAATCTGCTGCGGGGCCGGCGATGCTACCACTCTGCGATACCCCCGTCCGGCATCTTCGCGAAATACATACCCTGTTTTCTGTTCCAGTTCCTTCGCTTCCTGCTCACTGAAGAAATTTCCAATCGGCTTTACCGGATTCTGAAAAGCAGGATCTTTTGGGTCAACCAGCACCTGGGTAACCACACTGACAACCGTTTTCCCCAACTTCCGTTTCAGCAGGCTCTGCTGCAGTCCCTGCTGAAGGTGGTACCCGATAAATCCCTGTGACATGGCTCCGCATTCCGGAAACGGCATATAAGGTGTACAGGGACCACTGGTGGATGCATAATTCATTGCTGAATTGATGATACCAATCTGAGGACCATTTCCATGTCCGATAATCAGCTCGTGTCCTTCCGCTGCCAGCTCTGCTATGATTTCAGAAGCGATGCGCACATGCTCGATCTGTTCCTCTGCCGTATTTCCCAGAGCATTCCCCCCAAGCGCAATCACAATCCGTTTCCTTTTTCTATTCATGCTTTTTTCTCCATATCAGCAAAGCGTAGCATAAATCACAGCTTTGATTGTATGCATACGATTCTCTGCTTCATCGAATACAACAGACTGCCTGGATTCAAATACCTCATCGGTCACTTCCATTTCAGTAATACCGAATTTCTCGGCAATCTGTGCTCCAATGGTTGTCCTTGTATCGTGGAAGGATGGCAGACAGTGCATGAAAATAGCCGTACTCTTTGCTTTCTTCATCACTTCTGCATTGACCTGATATTTTTTCAGAAGCCGGATTCTCGTCTCCCATACTTCATCCGGTTCTCCCATGGATACCCAGATATCCGTATAGATTGCATCGGCATCTCTGGCACCTTCATCTACATCCTCCGTCAGACGGACTGTACAGCCATTTTCTTCCGCGATCTTTCTTGCTTTTTCTACCAGCTCTGCTGCCGGGAACAGTTCCTTTGGAGCACACGCAGTAAAATGAATACCCATTTTCGCACAGGCAATCATCAGAGAGTTTCCCATATTATTTCTGGCATCGCCCATATATGTAAAATGCAGGCCCTTTAATCTGCCAAATTTCTCTTCCAGAGTCAGCAGATCCGCCAGCATCTGTGTCGGATGAAACTGGTCTGTCAGTCCATTCCATACCGGTACACCGGCATAGGCTGCCAGCTCTTCCACAATTTTCTGATCATATCCTCTGTATTCGATGCCATCATACATTCTGCCTAATACCCTTGCTGTGTCTGCAATACTCTCTTTCTTTCCCATCTGGCTGCTGCCCGGATCCAGATAAGTCACTCCCATCCCCAGATCTCTTCCGGCCACCTCAAAGGAGCATCTGGTCCGTGTAGATGTTTTTTCAAATAAAAGGACGATATTTTTATTTTCCAGATATCTGTGGGGTACACCATTCCGTTTCATATTTTTAAACTGCTTTGCCAGATCCAGCAGATAACGGATTTCCTCTGGTGAATAATCCAATAATGTCAAAAAATGTCTTCCTCTGATATTAACTGCCATGTTCTTTCTCTCCTTTTTGTTCTAAATTTCTTCCCGCTCCAGCGGCATACTCATACAGCGCGGGCCACCTCTTCCTCTTGACAATTCTGAGCTCGGCATTTCCAGTACCTCAATACCATTTTCCCGCAGGATTTCATTTGTAATATAATTTCGATCATATACCACTACTTTTCCCGGTTCGATGCATAATGTGTTGGAACCATCGTTCCACTGCTCCCTTTCGGAGGCTATCCGATCCTTTCCACCGCATCGGATCATTGTTACCTGATCCAGTCCCAGCCGGGTCGCCAATACAACCGGCAGTGATTGATCCAGTTCTGCTACCTGCAGTTCCCCATTTCGGCTTCCCTTGCAGATTTCATAGATACGAAGGGTATCCAGAATTCCCGGGTGAATGGTGAACTTATCATAATCCACCTGGGTAAATATGGTATCCAGGTGCATATATGCCCGAATACTGGGGATATCAAGCGCAAGGATGGTTTCAATTTCCGAGCTGCTGTCTGCAAATATATTTTGTGCAAGCAGCTCAATCGCTTCCGGCGTAGTCCGCTGAGAAATTCCAACCGCCAGTACTCTTCTGCTCAGATTCAAAATATCCCCGCCTTCAATAGAAAATGGATATTCCCTTTTATAATAAAAAGGAGTCGGCTTTGCAAAATCCGGGTGATACTCCAGAATATATTTTCCAAAGATGGTCTCCCTTTTTCTTGTCATGGAATACATGCAGTTGAGACTCACCCCATTGCCGATTGTGGCAAATGGATCTCTGGCGAAATACAGATTCGGTATCGGATCCAGTATGAAGCGGCTGTCGGACTTGATCAGATCCACTAACGGACTATAAATGCGCGAATCCATCTCATGTATACTGACACCGGACATCAGCTTTAGTACCAGCTCTCTTTCATCATCCATTCCCATCAGGAATTCATACAGCTGCTTTTTAAATTTCTGTGCCGCACTTCCGCCTTCCTGAATAAACTGTCTGATAAATGTTTCTTTGATGACGGGATCACTTTTTAATACTTCCGCCATCAGATCCTCGAGATAGACCACCTCTGCGCCATTTTCCTGCAGAATATGCGCAAATATATCATGTTCACTTTGCGCTGTTTTCAGATAAGGAATATCATCGAATAACAACCGTTCCAGTTCTCCCGGGACCAGATGTTCCAATTCTTTTGCCGGTCTGTGGAGCAGTACTTTTTTCAGCGGTCCAATCTCACTTTTTACACAGATTGGCATTTTTCTCCTCCTTCATTGCTTTTCTTTCATACTTTCATTTTATTACATCTGCAATGATTTTTTAGGACATTTGCTGATTTTAAATTAGTATTTTAACTTGATTTATACAAAATGACCGGAATTTTATTGTCAAAAAATTTACAGCATCATTTCCCGCACCCGTTCATAAGGGATACTTCCTCCGAACAGATCCAACGCGCTGCCGATCGTAAAGTCCAGTTTTCCTCCGCTCAGCACTTCAAATTCCACCAGTTCTTCTAAAGAGCCGATGCCTCCTGCATATGTGATCGGAATTCTTTTCCACCGGCCAAGCATCTGCACCAACTCTTTTTCCACACCGTTTTTCTTTCCTTCCACATCGACTCCATGCACCAAAAACTCATCACAATAGCCGGCGAGCTCTGTTAATACCGCTTCTGTCAGCCTTACCTTTGTAAATTTCTGCCAGCGGTCGGTTACAATCCAGTACGCACCGTCCTGCTTCCGGCAGCTTAAGTCCAGCACAAGTCTTTCTTTTCCCACTGTCTGAACCAGTTTTTCCAGATTCTCATATCGGATCTCACCATCCCGGAATACATATGAGGTTACGATCACATGCGAGGCACCGGCTTCCAGATATTCTCCTGCATTCTCGGCAGTAATGCCTCCTCCGATCTGAAGTCCTCCGGGATAGGCCGCCAGAGCCTTCCGTGCCTGTTCTTTTGTTTGTTCAAAATAGACTGAATCTTTCCCATTCAGCAGTATCACATGGCCTCCCTTCAGGCCATCTTTCCGATATAATTCCGCATAAAAGGATGCATCCTCCCCGGAAGAGAAATTCTCTCTGGCAAAATCCCCCTCATCCTTAAGACTGCCTCCCACAATCTGCTTTACCTGTCCATTATGTATATCAATACAAGGCCGAAAACGCATATGTTATCCTCCTGCTATCCTCATTTTTCTATTCAGTATAACATGTTTCAGTCACAAGAAAAAGATAGAAACTTCCCTGTGGAAATTCCTATCTTATTCTGCATTTCTATTCAATTTTCACTTGATGTTCTTTTCCGGCATTCTACCGTGCGGTTTCATTCTGCGGATTTACCGTATTCTGCTCCACACCGTTTTTCTCATTCCGGTCCATATTATCTCCATTGTCATCCAGCGCATCTCTCGTTGCGTCGCCAACATCCTCTGCTCCGTCGATTACGGCGTCACCAGCATCCTTCACTGCATCACCGACATTGTCAACGCCATTTTTCAGATCCTCTCCAACCGTATTGCCATCATTGTTTGCATCGGTTCCCACACCATTCTCCGTGGCATCGTTATTGTTCCGGTTTCCGCATGCGGTAGCAGAACAAACTACTGCTGCACATAATAGCATTAAGACTAATTTCTGTAACTGTTTCATATAAAAATCTCCCTTTCTGTAAATAATGATCTGGTATAACAGTAATATTTACAAA
>DNJM01000111.1 GCA_003489085.1 Lachnospiraceae bacterium | reverse complement strand
ATAATATTTTTTCATATAATGCAAGTACTTTTTTATTTTATTTAAAATTTTTAGCGTTTTGCGTCTTTTCTGTACCCTGCATGCCCGGGTGCTCCATTAAAAGAGGAAGCTCTTTGGCTCGAACCATGATCTGCAGCTGCTGCTTACGGTTTTCAATCTCTACCATATCATGTTCTCCACCGAATTCTCCATCCAGCGTCCATGGGATCTCTTCCAGAGATTCAAATACAATGGAATGGGTTTTAAATGAATACATGTGCTGTGAGTTAATCTGCTCCACCAGAAGTGCAGCGACAATATCATTCAGCTCCAGAATATTCTTAGGCATTTTAATCAGTGTCACTTCAAACTGACCATCGTCAAACGCAACCTCCCTGCCGATCATATTCCGGAATCCGCCTACGGACTTGGAATTCGTAACCATACCATAAATGAACTCATCCTCAATGACTTCTCCGTCATGGGTTACTTTGATCCGATAGGAAGGAATATTAAACAGACGCTTGGATCCCTCCAGTACATATGCCAGATGCCCCAGTACATTCTTTATTTCCTGCTTCGTCTGGTAAGATACATCGGTAAATAGACCGAATGCAGCGATATATACAAATGTATCCTGATTGAATTTACCTACATCGCAGGAGAAAAGTGTACCGTTTACCGCGGTATCCGCTGCCTCCAGCCGGTTCTTCGGTATATGAAGACTATTTGCAAAGTCGTTCGTTGTCCCCGTCGGAATATAACCAATCGGAATCCGGTTCTCACGTTCCATCATTCCGGTTACTACCTCATCCAGAGTACCGTCTCCGCCGCTGCACACTACCAGATCATATACCTGATCCGGCAGACTGCTCACCTTTGCATAGGCATCTTTGTATCTCTGGGTCGGATAAACCACTACCTCATAACCTGCTTTTACAAAAATGTCCAGGATATCAGAAAGATCCGCCTTTAAGGTTCCTTTTCCCGCATTCGGATTATAAATAAAAATCATTCTCTTCAAGATCGTAAACCTCCTATGTCATAAGTAAGCCGTACCGCCGCTTTCGCCATATCCGCCAGCTCAAAAAGGTCCACTGAACCTTTTTATCACATGCCTCGCAACAGATAAGGGGCATGTACCACCCGTACATCCCCCATTCTCATGATCGCTTCATTTCTAACGGTTCTCAAAAAATTCTTCGATTCCGCGTGCAGCCTGTTCTTCATCCACGCCTTCGGCAACCACCATCAGATTCTCACCGCCGGCAAGCTTTAAGCTCATCATACCCATGATACTCTTTGCATTAATCTTTTTATTATCTATTTCTATGTATACCTGGCTTGCATACTGACTTGCCTCCTGTACAAGCATGGCAATCGGTCTTGCATCCAGACCATCATTCAACTTAATTGTAATCGGTTTCTTAATCATATTGCTTCCTCCTTGTCTTCCCTTACCTTGGCGGCAATCTCTCCCAGCTTTCGCAGGCGATGATTTACCCCGGATTTGCCGACAGGTGATGCCAGTAATTGTCCCAGTTCTTTTAATGTTGCATCCGGATACGCAAGCCTCGCCTCTGCTATTTCACGCAGGCTTTCCGGCAATCTGTCAAAACCGATGGTATCCCGGATATACTTGATATCCTCCGCCTGCTTCACCGCAGCAGACACGGTTTTGTTGATATTGGCCGTCTCGCAGTTCACCTTTCGGTTAACATCATTGCGCATCTCCTTCAGAATCCTTACATTCTCCAGATCCATAAGAGCCACGTGAGCCTCCATCACATTCAGGATATCCACAATCTGCGATCCTTCCTTCAGATATACTACATAAGACTTCTTACGCTTCACAATCTTCGGTTCTATCTGAAAACTTTTCATCATGTTCCGAAGCTGCTCCGCTTTCTCCGGTGTGGCACACACAATCTCAAAATGATAGGACTTCCTCGGATCACTGATGGAACCTGCCGCCAGAAAAGCCCCTCTTAAAAAGGCACGCCTGCAGCACATCTGCTGTACCACGATATTCCGGACGACTGACAATTCTTCCAGCACTTCTCCTTGTTCATCTAACAGCTTTGCCGCCTGTAAAATCCTGAGTGCATCCTGATGATGCCCGACCGCTACAGAATACTGTGTCGTTCCTTTCTCTGAATTACGGCGGACAGCCGTTTCAGCCTTTATATTAAATGTTTTTTGGAACAATGTAAAGCACTTTCTTGCAACAGCTATATTTTCTGTGTGAATTTTGATAGAAAATAATTCTCTGCTGTCAATAATAACATTTCCACAGAGGCTTAAAATCGCTGCTATTTCCGCAATCTGGCAATGTCTCGCCTCTGTCAGCTGCCTGGAAAGCTCTTCTTTTACATTTCCTGAAAATGACATGCTCTTCCCCCTGTCTATCCTTTTACTGCAGTATCCTTCTCCATATCCCTGTGCTCTACCTTCACGCCATATTCCTCTTTTGCCGATAGAATCCGGTACAGTTCATTGGCCATAGTGACAGAACGATGCCTTCCGCCGGTACATCCAACCGCAATTACCAGATGATGCTTTCCCTCACTGATATAGTTTGGTATCAGAAAGGCCATCATATCCTGCAGCTTTACAAGAAATTCTTCCGCCGTGCCGTTCTGCATTACATACGCCCTGACCTCCCTGTCATTTCCGGTCTTCGGTCTGAGCTGCTCTTCGTAATATGGATTCGGCAGAAAACGCACATCGAATACCAGATCGGCGTCCGTCGGGATCCCGTACTTGAATCCGAAAGACAAAATCGTCACGTATAGATTCTTATATTCCTTATTTTCTACAAAGATCTTCTGCAGCTCCCGCCTCAGTTCCCGCGTCAGCAGATGGCTGGTATCCAGAATATAGTCCGCCCGTTCCTTCAGGAAACGGATTTTTCCCTTTTCCTTTGCAATTCCTTTATCGATCCGCCCTTCGCCGGACAGCGGATGGTTTCTCCTCGTCTCCTTATAACGCTTTACCAGTATCTCCTCTTCCGCATCCAGAAACAGAATCTCATACGGTAATTTTTTCTTCTTGAATTCCTCCAGTGTTTCCTCAAGAAGATCCAGAGTCTCTCCACTGCGTATGTCTATTCCAAGCGCCACCTTACGCATTGTCGTCTCCGGCAGTTCCAACAGCTCATATAGCTTCGGCATCAACGGAACAGGAAGATTATCTATACAGAAGTATCCCACATCCTCCAGTATCTTCAGTGCCGTACTCTTTCCGGCGCCTGACATCCCCGTTACTATGACCAGTCTCATCACTCCATCTCTCCCAGATATTTCACTTCCGTCTCCAGCATCACACCGAACGCTTTATCCACCTTTTCCTTTACCTGTTCTATCAAAGAAACAATATCCTTTGCTTTAGCTTCATTTTTATTGATTACGAAACCGCAATGTTTCTCCGAAACCTGTGCTCCTCCTACTGTAAAGCCTCTTAATCCGGCATCCTGGATCAACTTTCCGGCAAAATATCCTTCCGGACGTTTAAACGTGCTTCCCGCACTCGGGTATTCAAGCGGCTGCTTGGCAATACGTCTTTTCTTCAGATCCTCCATCAGTGCCCGGATATTCTCCTGGCTGCCTTTGCTTAATTGTATCCGTACTTCCAGTACGATATAACCATTTTTTGCAACCGCACTCGTTCGATATCCCAGCTGCATTTCCTCTCTGGTCAGCCTCTTTATCTCTCCCTCCGGTGTAAGCACTGTTGCCTCCAGAAAAACATCCTTCAGCTCTCCGCCATATGCACCGGCATTCATCACAGCTGCCCCGCCGATGGTTCCCGGAATTCCGGCTGCAAATTCAAATCCGGTCAGGGAAGCTTCATATGCCGCGGCGGCAACCTTAGAAAGCAGCGCCCCTGCCTGTGCTCTTATCTTACCGCCTTCTTCGATCCCGACTGCCTCCATATTCTTATAAATCTGAAGAATAACGCCTCTGTATCCTTTATCACTTACCAGAAGATTACTTCCATTTCCCAGAATATAATAAGGAATACCTTTTTTCCTGCACAGGTCTGTCAGATCCCTCACCTTTTCCGGAATATCCGGTGTTACAAAGTAATCTGCCGGTCCGCCGACCCGAAAGGTCGTATGCTTTGCCATAGGTTCATCAATTAACACATTTCCTTCTCCGGCAATACTCCGAAGCTTCTGCTCAAATTCTGCTTTCATACGATTATCTGTCTCCAATTTTTTCCCGGCCTCCACAGAAAGGGGACTCCTTCCCACAGATGCTTCTTCTACTTCCATATGATACAACAAATTCTTCTGAAATTCAACTCCAAGGGCCGATACTCCCTCTTGCAAAATGCAGCCAAATACGGTATATTTATAGCTGTATATACTATTTTTCAAAAAAGAAGGAGTGACTGAATCATTGGACTCGAGTGTCGTCATACAGATTATTATTCTAACCATTTTACTGGCGCTTTCCGCCTTTTTCTCATCTGCGGAAACCTGCCTGGTAACCGTTAACAAGATTCGAATCCGTACTTTGGTTGAGGAAGGAAACAAGCGTGCAGAAACACTGCTTAAAATTACGGAGGATTCTGGAAAAATGTTAAGCGCCATCCTGATCGGCAACAACATTGTCAATCTGGCCGCATCTTCTATTTCCACCATGATCGCCTATAACTTCGGCGGTGCTGCTGTTGCCATAGCAACCGGTATCATTACGCTTTTGATCCTCCTGTTCGGTGAGATTACCCCGAAAACCATGGCAACTATTCATGCGGAAAAGCTGGCACTGGCCTATACGCCTGTCATTTATTTTCTACTGAGAATCATGACCCCTCTGATCTTTATCGTAAACAATCTGTCCAGAGGCGTTATGTTCCTGTTCCGTATAGACCCGAATGCAAGAAATGATTCCATGACCGAGACAGAGCTTCGTACGATCGTGGATGTCAGCCACGAAGACGGTGTCATCGAATCTGAAGAAAAGGAAATGATCTATAACGTGTTCGACCTTGGCGATGCAAAAGCAAAAGATGTCATGGTTCCACGTGTGCATATGACATTCGCCGATGTAAACAGCACTTATGAAGAACTGATAGAGATATTCCGGGAAGACAAATTTACCCGTCTCCCGATTTTTGAAGATACCACAGACAATGTTATCGGTACCATCAACATGAAGGATCTGCTGCTGTATGACAGCAAAAAGGATTTCCATATCCTTGATATCATGCGGGAAGCTTATTTTACTTATGAATACAAAAGTATTTCTGAACTGCTGGTAGAAATGCGGAAAGCTTCTTTCAATATTGCCATTGTCCTGGATGAGTACGGAGAGACGGCCGGTCTGATTACATTGGAAGATATTCTGGAAGAAATCGTCGGCGAGATCCACGATGAATACGACGAAAATGAAGAAGACTATATTAAGGAGCTTGCCAAAAATGAATATCTGATAGAAGGTTCCATGAATCTGGATGACCTGAATGATGAAATCGGGCTGATGCTGGAATCCAATGATTATGACTCCCTGGGCGGATTTATCATTGAACAGCTGGATCGTCTGCCGGAATTAAATGATGAAGTTACGACCGACGACGGTATCCGTATGGTCGTGGAAAAGCTCGATAAAAACCGTGTAGAGAAGGTTCATCTGTATATCCCGGAGGATTACAGCCCTGCACGGAAAAGGCACGATACAGAGGATAATGAGGACTGATAAAGATAAACAGGAAACGGTTTACTCAAAACTTTAAGAGGGACGGCGGAGATACTCCGCTGTCCCTTTATTCCTTTTCATATTTCATATCTTCAAAACCATCCAACAGCTCTTCCTTCATCTTTCCGGCTCCCGGTACATGAAGTACCTCTTCCGGATCTGTTTCCGGCAGAGCTATCTCCTCTCCCGCCAGCTGCATCACAGAAACGATCTCTTCCAGAGGCATATCCAGGAATACGGCCAGCTCTTCTATCGTAACCTTGCGTCCCATTTCTTCTGTCAGCTTTGTAATACCGGCATCCAGCTCATTTACCTTCTCTACCATGCGGTTGTCCCGCTTTTTCGTCTCCTTCTGCTCTTCTGCCAATGCCTGCATACTCTGTGCAATCTCTCTTCGTACAAACCTGTCCGCATCCTCTTCCGGAAGCATGTCCAGAGCCAGCATCAGACTGACATTTCCCTCCTGAATCATATCTCCCAGAAATACCTCCGGGTGATAATTCTGCTTTGCCAGCTCCACCACTGTCGAAAGATAGCCTTCCACCAGACGGCTTTTTGCCAGTGCATCACCGGATTTTGCTTTCTGAAACAGATTTTCCTGCTCTTCCCCTGATACCGGGCGGATCGCTTTTATATCTCTTTCGTAATCCTTCAGATATGCCTTCTCTTCCTCCGTAAACTTCTCTTCTTCACCGGGATCCGTGATCCTGCCGCCCTTCTTCTCATAGCCACTGACAGCCACCTTCTGTGAAAGAAGATAGTCATAGACCAACTCTGTCTGTGCATCTGTCAGCTGCTCCTCTTCAAAATAGTGTTCTACTTCTTCTGTTGTTACCCGGTTCTGCTGTGCCCGGGCCATATCCAGGATTCCCCTGAGCTTCTCCTGAAACTGTATTCGCTGATTCATATTCGATTCTCCTTCTGCATTACTTCCGGCATTTCCCCGCAAACGCTTCAAACAGCTCTATCATCAAAGGGTTTCCGAACTTCGCCATCATCTCCGGATGCCACTGCACGCCGCAGATAAAGCTGCCTTCTATTCGCTCAATGCACTCTACGACTCCGTCCTCTGCACGCGCTGTCACCCGGAACCCCTCCGCCAGCTCTTTTACAGCCTGATGGTGGAAGGAATTGACACAGGTCCGCTCCGGCAGTACACTTCCCAGGAAGCTGTCCCGCTCCACCTGAATATGATGCGTCGGATGATAGCGCGGTGCCAGCTGTCTGTGACGATTCGAATCCGGGCACTGCGCTGCCAGATCCTGATACAGCGTTCCTCCGAATGCTACATTGATCGCCTGGATTCCCTTGCAGATGCCGAATACCGGCTTCTTCAGCTTCGCTGCCGCACGAATCACCTCCAGATAAAACACATCCACCTCCCGCATGGAGAAATCCTGTCCCCAGGCCGGCTCTTCTCCATATAAGGTCGTATCCATATCATAGCCCCCGGAAAGCAGGATGCCATCCATCTGCTCCACCTGATGCCGGATATCCTCCGGTTCCTCAATCACAGGCAGAAGAACCGGAATACATCCCGCCTTTATCAGACTCTCTACATAATCATGATTTACATAGGAACGGTACATTCCCGGCATAGAATCTCCGCTCATAATCAGAATATTTGCCGCAATTCCAATCAATGGTTTTCTCATTCGTACAAGCTCCTCACTGTATTTTCTTCATTGATTATACACTACTTTCTGACAAAAATATACCCTATTTTGCGCTGCTTACAATAACCGTTGCGTAGCCGTCCTGTTTCAGTCTCCGTTCCAGCTCCGCCGCTGCATTCAGATTCTCTTCATTCCCGACCTGTACGCGGTACAAACCATCCTCTTCCAGAATCATCACCGGATATTCTTCCTCCAGAAGCTCTTCTTCCATACGTCTTGCATAGACCGGGTTTCGGAAAGCTCCTGTCTGCACCCGGTAGACCATTGTCCCGGTATTATGACTGTCCGATCCGGATGTCTGTAAGGTATCCAGAATACCATCCGCAATGGCCTGTGCAATGGCCTCAAAATTCTGATCAAACAGCTGGTTATCCGTATCCGAATTCATGAATCCAGCCTCTACCAATACCGCCGGCATTCGCGTCCGCTTGAGTACAATCAGATTCGGCCTTTCTTTCACCCCCAGGTTTACGAACCCGGTGCTTTCCAGCTGATCGGCAATATTTTCTGCCATCTGATATCTTACACCGCTCTTATCGTACACCAGTACTTCCACACCGGATACGACATTGTCCTCCGGATAGGAATTCCTATGAATGGACACAAAAAAATCCACCTCGGCCTCATTGCCTTCCATCGCTTTTTCAAACGGGGATTCATACACATCCGTTGTCCGGGTATACTCTACATCCACACCGCGATTCTGCAGGATTTCACCGACCGCCAGCGCCAGACGCAGCGCGTCATCCTTCTCCTGTCGTCCTTCAAAAACAGCTCCCGGATCCTTTCCCCCATGCCCGGGATCTATCATTACTTTGTACGCCATTTTCCCTCTCCTTTATGCGCTTTACGCTTCTCTATCCAATTTATGCGGAAAATGCCCGAAAAGTGCAGAATTTCTAGTACAAAATCCCTATTGCGCTTTCCTGGAACTCCCGGTATTATGAAACTGTATACAGCTGGTTATCCTATATATCAATGTATAACAATAGAAAGGTGGTATAAACGAATGTCTATAGCTGATTACGAAAAAGCCTATCGTTCCGGCAAAAAGGAAGTGACTTCGCGCCTCGCCAAAGGACTCAATCCTTATCTGGATGCGCTTGATAAACATATAAAACGTAAAGATGCCGTAACCGAGGTTCCACTGGGGCTGGTGCAGATTCCGACCAACCGGATCGTAGGAACCAAAACCGATGACAGAAGCAATGCATTTGCAGCTAATTTCATGCCGATTCTGGCCCAGGGAACGGAATTCGCCATTAAATGGATCGACCTCTGCAAATCACACACCGAAGAAGGGATCCGGGAACCAATTAAGGCCTATGAATACATGAACCGCTTTTATGTGCTGGAAGGAAATAAGCGTGTCAGTGTATTGAAATATTTCGGCGCTGTATCCATCCCAGGCTATGTCACCCGGATCATACCTCCGCGAACCAATGAAAAAGAAAATAAGATCTACTATGAATTTATGGATTTCTATAATCTTTCCGAAGTGAATTACATCTGGTTTACCAGAGAGGGAAGCTTTGCCAAGCTGCAGCGCATGGTCGGCAAACGCCCGGATGAGGTCTGGACAGAGGATGACCGATTGACCTTCAGCTCGACTCTTTCCCGCTTCAGTTCATTGTTCGATGTACCGGAATCCGATCATCTGACACACGGGGATGCTTTCCTTGCCTTTATCGAAATCTATGGCTACCGGGAAATCATCGGTATGCCGACCTCTCAGCTCAAGCAGCTGATTACCAAGAATCAGAAGGAACTGGCTCTTCTGGCCAGCGATAAACCACTGGATCTGGTAATGAATCCGGTAGCAGAAAAGACGAATATCCTGAAGCTCCTGCTTCCATCCAGCAAATCCAGACTCAACATCGCATTTATCCAGGAGAAATCAGCGGAAACCTCTGCATGGACCTATGCGCACGAACTGGGCCGCATGCATCTGGAGGATACCTTCGGCGACCAGATCGTGACCTGCTCTTATGAAAATGCCACACTGGACAACATTGACAGCCTGCTGGAGGATGCCATTGCGCAGGGGAATGATATTATCTTCACTACCTCCCCGCCGCTCCTTCTGGCCAGCATACGTGCTGCCATCAAGCATCCGGATATCAAGATTCTGAATTGCTCTCTGAATGCAAGCCACCAGTATATCCGCACCTATTATGCGCGTATGTATGAGGCCAAATTCCTTATGGGAGCCATCGCCGCATCCATGTCGGAAAGCAACAGCCTTGGCTATATTGCAGATTATCCGATCTACGGTATGGTAGCAAATATCAACGCCTTTGCACTTGGTGCAAAAATGATCAATCCGCGTGCGAAGATTCACCTGAAGTGGTCCACCCTGAAAGACTCCTCCCCCATCGGCGAACTGCAAAGTGAGGGAGTCACCTGTATCTCAGGACAGGATATGATCATTCCCGGACACGCCTCCCGGTATTTTGGTCTGTTCCGCCTGGAAGAACACGGAACCTTCAATCTGGCAATTCCGGTATGGCACTGGGGCAAATTCTATGAAAAAATGATTGATACGATTCTGAAAGGCTCCTGGAAAAATGACGAGGTTGCCGCGCAGTCCAAAACACTCAGCTACTGGTGGGGCATGTCTTCCGATATCATTGAAATTATCTGTTCACAGAACCTGCCGCTTGGCACCAGCCGTCTGGTACGCCTTCTGCAGAATACGATCTGCAAGGACGGCTACAATCCTTTTACAGGAGTTCTCTTCTCCCAGACCGGCCTGGTACAGCAGAACGAGAGCGATGTACTGTCCCCGGAAGATATTATTACCATGGACTGGCTGGCAGAAAATGTTATCGGCTCCATTCCAAAGCTGGACCATCTGATAGACCAGGCAAAGCCTGTTGTTCTTTCTCAAGGTGTTGAAACATCCACGAACTGATGAAGGAGCATAACTGCAAATGAAAATTTTAGCGATTGCCGATGAAGAATCCCGGTATCTTTGGGATTTCTTCGATAAAAGCAAGCTGGAAGGTATCGATCTGATCCTCTCTGCCGGGGATCTGGATCCGAGATATCTTTCTTTCCTTGCTACTTTTACCCATGCACCGGTTCTGTATGTACATGGAAACCACGATACAAAATACGATACGATTCCGCCGGACGGATGCATCTGCATCGATGACGATATCTACGTTTACAAGGGCATCCGTATCATGGGGCTGGGCGGTTCCATGCGGTACAGTCAGGGAAATTATCAGTATACCGATAAAGAGATGGCAGCCCGCTTCTATAAGCTCTGGTGGAAAATGAAACGAAAAGGCGGTATTGATATCCTGCTGACACATTCACCTGCCTATCAGCTGAATGACGGACGGGATCTGCCGCATCAGGGATTTCGGATCTTTAACCGGATTATGAAGAAATACCGCCCCAGATTCTTTCTCCATGGGCACGTGCACAAAACCTATGGCCGTCATCATAAGCGCTATGACAAATATGAAAATACCCATGTTCTGAATGTCTATGAACGTTGTGTATTCGACTATGAAGACGAGCAAATCGAACAACACATCATCTGAAACACCCGCGCAGACAGGAAAGGCAGGAGCACCGAGCTCCTGCCTGATCTATTTTACACTTATTCTCTCTTTTTCCCCTATTGACGTTCAAACCGGAAAGTAATCGGCTGGTAATCACCGATTCCAACCGGCAGTGGAATACCCGCTTTCATCAGTGCCGCTCCGGTATAAACGGCCCCGGATGCCATATCCTTATAATATTGATCCGGCTCCAGTCCACGCAGCCAGATCAGATGAATATGCGGATTTGCCTCGTTTCGAAGCATCACACCATTGACGATGCTTTCCTTCTTATCCTTTGACACGAACTGCCATACCACATAATCATTATTCTTAAACGGACTGGTCAGACGATAGTAATCCCCGGTCTGTACCAGATGCTCTGTCTCTTTATATTCCCGGATCTGCCTGCGCGCAAGTTCTTTTTCCTCCGGCGTAAGCTTCTCCAGATCCAGCTCGAATCCAAAGGTTCCGGCGCTTGCAACTACGCCCCTCGTTTCAAACGGCGTGCTGCGTCCGGTCTGATGATTCGGGCATACGCTGACATGCGCTCCCATCGTACTGATTGGATAACCGAAGGAAGTACCATACTGGATCTTCAGACGGTCCACTGCATCCGTATTATCACTGCACCAGATCTGCGGAGAATAGTACAGCATACCTGCATCGAATCTTCCGCCGCCTCCGGAACAATTTTCAAAAAGCAGATCCGGATACCGCTGTACCAGTTGCTCCATCATCTCGTACACCCCAAGCATATACCGATGGAATACTTCTCCCTGCCGTTCTGCCGGAAGTGCCATTGAATAAACATTATCTACGCTCCGGTTCATATCCCACTTGATATATTCTACATTGCAGCTGTCCATTACTTTAAAAATCTGTCCCATGATATGGTCACGGACTTCCTTACGGGTAATGTCCAGGTTCAGCTGATGCCGACTCCGATTCATATGACGCTGGGGAATCCGCAGGCACCAGTCAGGATGCTCCCGATACAGATCACTGTCTTCGGATACCATCTCCGGCTCAATCCAGAGTCCGAACTTCATACCAATACCATTGATCCGCTCTACCAGCTTCGGAAGACCTCCCTTGATCTTGTCCTCATTTACCACCCAGTCGCCCAGGCCAGTATAATCGGAATTCCGTTTTCCGAACCACCCATCATCCAGTACGAACAGATCCAGTCCGATATCCTTTCCTGCCTTCGCAATCTGGAACAGCTTTTCTTCATCAAAATTAAAATACGTTGCCTCCCAGTTGTTCACCAGAATCGGCCGTGGTGTATTTACATATTTGCTCCGGATCAGATTGGAACGGTAAGCATCATGGAAGATATGGGACAGCCTTTCCAGGCCCGCATCAGAATATGCCATGATAACCTCCGGCGTCTCAAATACGTCTCCGGTATTCAGGCGGATGGAAAAGTGATACGGATGAATTCCCATCGTAAGACGGGTCTGCTCCATCTGGTCTACTTCAATCTCACATTTATAGTTTCCACTATATACAAGAGCAAAGCCATAACAATCCCCATGCGTCTCTGTCGTTGCCTTGTCACAGAGAATAACGAACGGGTTATGCTGATGACTGGATGTTCCCCTCTTACTTTCTACCGACTGCACACCATGGTGCAGCGGAAGCCGCTCCATCATCCGTTCCATCGTATGCCGCCCATAAAAATGAATAAAATCCATATGTTTATTCGGATAATCCATTTCCATCGACATGGCACGCTGAATCGTAACCGTCTTCTCCCCCTGATTCTCGATACGCACTGCTCTGGTAATCACATCCAGCTCCGGAAATACTCCATATAAGAGATGTACCTTCAGATTGCTGATACGGTCATATAAGACGATTTCCAGCGTTTCCGCTTCTTCCGCACTGCCGAACATGGCCGGCAGTCCCTTCAGGGAATATTTCCCTTCCATCATTTTATAGCACTCATAACGCAGATGCAGGGCATCGCTGCCATCCTCATGCTGCGCTTCCATACTGTTGATTCTGTAGTCCCCGTTTCCATAACCGGAATATTCCTGCGGAAGTACATCCAGAGAAAAGGTTCTGTCCTCACCGGCTTCATATGGATTCCCTGAAAAGCCCCGGTCCAGCGAAATGATACGGTGCGTGATTTCTGTATCTCCTACATTTGCTCCATAGTACAGATGGACTAAGGTATCATGCTCTCTTACCTGCATCTGGTACATGCTATGATTCGTACGCAGACTAAATACGTTTGTCTTTTCATTATAAGTAATATACTTCATAGGCTGTCCCCTTATAATATACTGTTTCTTTCCCCTGATTCTACTTCTCCTCACTCTCTTCTTCCGGAAAATATGGTTTAAACAGCTTCCAGAAAAACCAGGAATCTCCATAGGCAGTCAGCGAAAATCCGCACATCAGCCAGATCAGAAGGTACAGCGGAAAGAGCTTTGCATCCACCAGGGTAAAGAACATCGGCAGTATTGTAATAGCGGCCACTGCCAGGGCAAACAATATATTTTTAACTGCAAAATAAAATGCATTTGTAATCAATTTCATAATTTTATTATCAAAGGCTGCCAGTGTCGGAAACACATACAGCGCAATCATAATAAAAGGAATACATATGGCCGTTAATACGTATGAGAAGATCTGCGGCATCATTCCCGGCATAGTCGGGAGCGCCTTTCTCTCCAGATACAGACAGCCTGCTGCCGCCAGCATAATCAGCCATATCAACGTCGCCTGCTTAAAATTCTGTTTAAAGCTCTTAAAGAAATCCTTAAACACGCTGCAGTCACCGTATTTATGAAGCTTCAAAGTACAGTAGAACATTGCCGTCGTGGATGCCCCGGCCGTTATGACCGGGAGCGAACATACTATCCACAACAGATTTAATGCGATCAGCTGTCCTAAGAAACCGAATATCCTGCCTAGCAGACCATCTTCATTAAATAGGTTCATATGTATTCCCCTTTTCAATTTTTCAATATAAAACTATATATTACAGCTTTCCTCCGGAAGTTGCAATACCTTCGATGAACTGTTTCTGGAAAATCAGGTACAGAACAATCATCGGAATACAAGCCAGCAGTGATGCTGCCATCAGCTGCGGATAGTTGCTTGCATACTGTCCCTGCATCTTTGCAAGTGCTGCTGACAGAGGCATTACATCCTTGTTACAGATCAACGGCCACATCAGGTCTTTGTACGCAAATACTGCGGTAAAGATACCAAGTGCAACCATAGAGGATCTGGTCAGCGGAGCCATGATAAACAGGAAGGTCTGTCCGATATTACATCCGTCCAGTCTTGCTGCTTCTTCCAGATCTTTCGGAAGTCCCATATACGCCTGTCTTAGCAGGAAAGTACCAAAAGCAGTTACAAGTCCCGGGAATACCAGGGCGAAGATAGTATTTAACATACCCATCTTACTTACCATCAGGTACTGTGGGATAATGAAAATCTGTCCAGGAACCATCATCTGGAAGAGAACCAGGGAGAACATGAAGTTCTTGCCTCTAAAGTTCAGTCTGGCAAATGCATAGCCTGCCAGTGTCGCGGTCAGTACGGCTGCGATAACACGACCTGCGATTAAAAGCAGTGTGTTTAAGTACAATACCGGGAAGTCCATGTTCTTGATTACCGTTGTAAAGCTCTCTGTCCGCCATACGGACGGGAAGATAACGAACGGGTTAACAGAAGTTGCTTCTGTCATACTCTTAAATGCTGTCAGAACCATCCATAAGAATGGGACTAACATGGTGATTGATACTAAAATCAGGATGATATGAATCAGCGCCTGATTAAATTTTGCTTTTGCTTCCATATCTTCTCCTCCTAATTATAGTATACCCATTTCTTCTGTGCATACATCTGGAATACTGTGATTACCATGATAATTGCAAGCAGAAGCACAACAATTGTAGAACCATATCCCTTGTTATTCTCTACGAAAGAGTTCTGGTAGAACAGATATACCAGAGACTGTGCTTTACCCAGCGCCGGATTATTTCTATCCATTACCATGTAGATTAAGTCGAATACCTGTAATCCACCGATGACTCTTGTGATGGTTACAAAGAAAATAGTCGGGGACAGAAGCGGCATGGTGATATTAAAGAACTGTCTTACACCACTTGCTCCATCAATGCTGGCTGCCTCGTAGTAGTCTCCAGGGATCTCCTGAAGTCCTGCCAGGAACAATACCATATTATAACCAATGATAGACCATACACCGATTACTGCAATAGCGAAAATTGCAATCTTCGGATCAGAAATCCAGTTAATCTTGGTTCCAAAAACATGATTCAACAGACCGAATTCAGAGTTGAATAACCATCTCCATACCATTGCGATCGCTGCCGGAGCTGCTACCATCGGCAGGAAGAAAATCGTACGGTATGCTGCACGGAACTTCATCTTACGATTCAGAAGAACAGCCAATACCAGGGCAATTGCAATAGAAAATGGTACTTCTACGATTGCATACTTAAATGTATTGATTACAGCCTGCCATACTTCACCATCGTTAAACATTTTTATGTAGTTTGCAAATCCAACAAAAATATTACCGCTGCCAAAGTCACCCGTTTTAAAGAAGCTCTGATAAATAGTCTGGAAGATCGGAATAATATTTAACACAATCAGACCGATCATGGTAGGAAGGATAAACGCCCATCCCCATATGAATTCATTGCGTGCCTGACTCGTTCCTTTTTTTATTTTAGCCACAGCTCTCACTCCTATCTATTACCGGCTATTAGTTAGATTCTTCAGCAATCTTCTCGTCCATCATCGCTGCGATCTCTTCGCAGGTTTCTGCCATATCAGCTTCACCATTCCATGGTTTCTTTAACATTTCACACATTTCATTCCACCATGCTAATGTAGAATTGGTGTGCGGTCTGAATACGATGTCATCCATTGCATCCAGATATGGCTGCAGGTTAAATACATCTGTATTGTTAACCCATCCTTCAGAAAGTCCTTCGTAAGCTGCCATGGTAACACCCAGGTCAGCCTGCTTCTGCTGCATTTCTTTTGTTCCAAAGAATTCGATTAACTGATATGCTTCATCCGGCATGCTTGTATCAGCAGATGCTGCCCAGCCAAGACCATTGTACAGAGATACGCTTCTTCCTGTTGTCGCATCCTTCGGAAGTCTTGCTACATCACAGTTTGCTGCAATATATTCGTTATCTTTGAAACCGGATACCATCCAGGATCCCTGAGAGATCATAGCTACTTTTCCGGAACCGAACAGTACATCCGTACCTGTTTCAGACATTACAGATGCCGGCGGCATTACATTCTTGATACATTTATCAACAAATTCCATTGCCTTGATGGTGTTCGGATCTGTAAATCCTGATTTATTATCTTCTGTTAATACACAGCCGCCCATAGAATAAATGATATTCATCCAGGTATCCTGCTCATTGGATGGGTTTGCTGCAAATCCATACTGACTTCCATCATCCTTTGTCAGCTTCTCAGCAATTTCATAGAATTCATCCCATGTCCAGCTTCCATCCGGATACGGAATACCTGCTTCATCGAACATGGTCTTGTTGTACCACATAGCGATGGTATCAATATCCTTCGGAACCGCATATGTCTTACCATCATATACGTACATCTCTTTGATGTCTTCCGGGAACTTATCCATCTCCAGCTTCTCGCTGTTTGCCACCTTCTCGGTAATATCTAACAGCTTACCATTGGACATATATCTGACTGCTTCATTGGAATGCATCCAGAATACGTCCGGCATATCTCCGCCTGTTGCACCAGCTTCCAACAATGTCCAGTAGCTGCTCCAGTCCATAGCCTGCAGCTGGCACTTGATACCGGTTTCTGCTGTAAAGTCGTCCAGAAGTGTCTGAATTCCTTTCTGCTGAGCAGTATCCCAGATCGCAACTGTCAGTGTATCACCTTTTTTGCTGCTTCCGCCTTCGCTGCCGCCATCATTGCTTTTTCCGCCACATGCGGTCAGCATCGTCAGCGCCATTGTTCCCACAAGGCCTGCTGCGATAAGTCTTTTCTTGTTTTTCATAACTTCTCCTCCTCTTCTTCGTCAATCTGACGTGTTTCTTCTGCAATTATTATACTTTTCCGTACAAATTTCATAAATGGAATAATGAATGGCATTTATGGTAATTTAAATATGGAAAAATCGTAATTTTTTATGGCAAAAAGAACTCCGATCAGTTATAATTTATTATATAGTTATAAGGT
>DNJM01000144.1:12123-17128 GCA_003489085.1 Lachnospiraceae bacterium | reverse complement strand
CATCGATTCTAACCTAAAGAATTTTTCTGCTTTTTATAGCGGCTTACCCCAAATACTCCCGCAGTACCGAAGATACCTCTGATAAATCTACCAAACGATAACTCCCTGGTATCTTCGATATTACCGGGTTTCTATTTCTGAATATCTTTTTCCATTTATTTCCAGCATTTAGTTTACATTATTATAATACAGTTTATCCGGCTCTACAATCATCAATTTCACCTTTTTTTACCTTTTTTTACCTGTTGTCTGCTAAAGTTCCTCCTCTTCCACATAAAATTCTTCAAACTCACCCCATTTATTTTCCTTCCTTTTTCGAAACAGTCCATGGAGCCCTTTCCATTTTCTTTTTGTTTCCCGAACCCATCCGTTTCCCATCTCCTGTACCGTAATCGGATCCTGCTCTGCCTCCTGGTCAGCCTTTACTTCCATTTTTTCCTCAATCTCATACACTTCTCTATCTGAAAACTGCACTTTCAGTATTTCATCCGCAATCTGCTGCAGACTATAATTTTCCTTCATCGTTGCCTTATGCAGCTCATAAGCAATATAAATTCCTTCCTTATCATCACAGGAAACCTGCCGCACCAGATACTCCGCCAGATGCCGGAATGCCTCATGCAGATTCCCACTGTGAAGAGGATAGTAGCAAAAAAAGAATTTACCTTTATCGTAAAAAATGAATTCCGGCTCCAACAGGATCTTATTTTCATCCAGTAAATATTCCTTCGCCTCCAAAGCCAGCGACATGATCTGAAATACCATCTGACAGATCTCCTTTCCCCGGATCCCCTCTCTTTCATACATTGCTTTAATCGGCACCTTTCCACTGATGTCATAATAATACTGGGTCACATGCCCAAGTCCTTGTACCTGTATCGGAATCACTCCTTCAATACAATTTGCTTCCAGCATATAGACCTGATAATCCTTCTCACGGATCCCCTGTGCCTCCATAATTAAATAGGTTCCGTTTAAATCTCTTTTATAAACCGCTTCCATATTCTTCTCCCGCCTCCTTTAACCTTTTTCCGATCCGCAGGTATGACTCCGGCTCCGTTACCTTCATACTGCCTCTTACTGCCAGATGCATCCGCTTTCGAAATGCTTCTGCCTCTACCGATATCTCCTTCCCGCTGATGGTAACCCGAACCGTGCTCCCTGCAAAGAATATCATCTTACCACGCAGCCGCTCCTGAAAGTATTCTTCCAGTTCTTCAGCCTGTGGTTTCTTCAGCAGCCGCATTTTCTCACTCCCCACCGCTGCAGTTTCATAAACCGTACCGGTCAGAATCATTTTATCATGATAATAAAACAGCATATACACACTCAAAATCCACACCAGAAAGATGACCGGGAAAATTGCTGCTGCCTCCACTGTAAAACCAGCCTGCAATTCCAACGGTTTCTTTTGCCATCTTTCCATAATCGTTCTTACTGCAAAAATCTTTTTCATCTATACACCACATACATAAATGCAATCATCAGGGCAGGCAGAAAGGCGAATTTCTCCTTCCTGCTATTCTGCCAGCATCTTTTTCCTCTTCCGGAAGAAAGCATTTTCCTGGCCAGAAGGCAAATGGAATAGAAGCCTGCCAGGAAAAAAGCCACCATCAGAAGCACTGCTGTTTTCCATATTCCCAGATAGAATCCCAGTATCAGAATCATCCAGCTGTCTCCGAATCCAATTGCCTGTCCGGTAAAAAAACTGACTGCCAGGCAAAAAACTCCCGGCAGCATGCCTTCCCAATAGGGAAGGAGATCTTCTGCTGAGCACCAGATCCGATATCCCATTACAAGAATAGTAATTCCCACAAGTATCCGACATGAGATTCTATGATTTTTCAGATCCATTATGGAAAGCAGCAGCAACACTAACACACCTGCCGCATCTCCTATTTCCCGCACTTCGAGCACGCTCCTTTCCCTCTCACTTCACTGATTGGTACCGCATATATGGTTCTCTTTAACCCACTGCAGTCAAGACTTCCATGATACCGATCACCGTTATCCGTAATATAATATACCTCTGCCTGCCCGGCAGTTCTTACGCACCTTCAAGGCTGATACCTGGAGCCATCTGCATTTCGCAATCCGGCTACCGCATCCGCTGCCACCGGACGTATAGAGAGTTCCAGATAATGGCAGTTCGGACTTTTATGATAGACCACCCCATTTTCCGTAATATATACAATCTCTTCCTGCTGCAGGCTGCCGAAGGAATCCGCCTCATAGCCGTTCCAGATCTTTACGGTCAGCTTCTCTTCCTGCTCCCATCCCGGAATATGAAAAACGGGAATCGGTATCATAAGCTCATATACCGCACTCAGATATAATTTCCCATCCATTGGGTTCACCCAGGTTTTACTGCAGTCAATCCCTGCGCTTCCTCCCTTGACCAGACTTCGGTCAAGTCTTGCAGCTCCTATAGCGTCCACTACTCTTCCGGCCGTATCTCCCGGGCTGACAACCGGAACCAATGCAGCCTCCCTGGCCAACTCCTTTCCCGCAGACCTGAGCCCTGCTCTGATATTCGTCTGCACTGCCGTTATCTCCAGACGGTACACCAGACATATTACCGCCAGGAAAAAGAACGGCAGAATCAACGCTGTTTCAAGTGTCACACTCCCCTTCCACTGATAACAGAAGAAGGAAGCAGATGCCTTTTCTACGGAATTGACCGGATCTGCATCCCGGTTTGGAGATTTGTAAGCGTCATGCTCCTTTCTATAAGATTTGCTTCCTTTTGCAGGACATAGTTTGTGAGTATTATAAGACAGAAAAGGCATCTGCTCCCTCCTCCTTTTATCATTCGATCCACAGTTACATATATTCATAATAGCTTCGAAAACACCAGGAAATTCCTCTCCGAAAATGGCATTTTGTCTGTACTTCCATTTTATTGATACAGGCATCCATACATAAAAACGACGTCCCTTCGTTCCCTCTCAGGTTTTGTTCTATCAGATCCAGTGCACGCATACGAATCTTCTCCTTCTCTTCCAGCAGGTACAGGCATCTTAGATAATCCATATAGGAAAATCCTTCTCCATCTCCTGCCTGCACTGTCTGCGCCTGTCCGATCCGGATCAGATCCATAATGCCCGTCTGCCAGTCCTCGCTGGTCTTCCAGAATGGAACTTTCCCGCCTGCCATAAGTCGCCTGAGATCCTGCACGCTCTCCCCATATGCCCAGGCCAGCAGGATCGCCTGACGGACCACCTCTTCACCTTCCGGTACCAGAAGCAGTGTACTGATGCCGGCTGCCCAAAGCGCAGCCTTTTCTTTCCGCTCTGCGTCCGTCTGCAGATAGGCAAAATTACATGCGAATCGGATCCAGAGAATTTTCCGTACGATTGCCTCCAGGTTCTCTGCATCGGAAGCCGCACCGTTGAGCAGATATTCCATCTCATAAGCCAGAGCAGTATCCTTACCCGGTGACACGGCCGTACCAAAATGCTTTTCCAGATAGACTTCAAAAAGCAGATCCGAGACAGCATCCGATCCTAAAACCTGTTCCTGGAATTCTCCCCTGCCCTTCTTTAAGGTTCGATGAGACGGAAGCTCCGAAAGGGAAAGATTTCGCGCAGACAATGTCTGCCCCTCCGGTAACACTTTCTCTGCCAGACTCCTGCGGTTCAGCCGGATGACTTCACTTAAAGCATTCTCTTCTGACGGAAGAACGGCCTCAGCCTTTTCGAAAATCGCCTCCGTCTCCTGTTCCGAGTCCTCCCGGAGCGTTTCCTCCTTCTCCTTCCAGAGTTCCTTCAGCTCCAGTGCAACTTCCAATACGTCAGCGCCATATTGACTTCCGCCGTACCGGACAGCCTGTTCGTAAAAGGCCTGCCCCTTAAAGTCGGTCAGCAGCTCCATCCGAATGATTTCCTGCTCTGCCCGCATTCCGCTATAGAAATTCAGTCGGCTGCCAACCGCATCCTCTGACAATGTCCCCGTCTCATAGGATGCATCCAGGGTGAAGATATCATAGTGCTCAAAAAGCTCCTTCTGATATTCCGCAAAAACCGAATCCATAGCCAGACTCATGTCTTCCCGTTTTTCATTTTTCAGGGTCTGTAAAGAGGCGCTTTCCAGAATTGCTCCGGAAAAAGAAATCATCAACATAAATACCAGACTGAATACGACTGTCATCTCACCCTTCATCTGCATCCCTCCCTGCTGCATATCAGATTCCTGCACTTTCACTGGTAATCTTCTGGAAAATTGTGTTGACCAGACTGGTCAGCTGAGACTTAAAAATAATTACAAGACCAATCAAAACTACAAGAATCAAAATAACTTCCACAACACCGACTCCATCATCCTGTTTCAGGCTGTCCAGTGCACGCCTGATTCTCCATCTTAGCATATCTGTCACCTCCTCTCACATGCTCCTTCTTCTTTCCTTTTTCCTGCTTCTACACCCGCATAGACAAAAATGCAGGCACAACTACGATCAGCAATACATCTCCCAGCATCATAAACATGGGAACCAATAGCTTTGTACCGGCCTCCTCTCCCTTCTTCCGTGCCTCCCTCTTTCGATTTTCAAAGGCCACAGCCGATTCCGTATACAATACATCCCGAAGCCCCTTTGTTCCCTTTTTCAGATTCTGCGACAAAAGCGATCCGAATTTCAGATACAGCTGCAGGCCGCAGCGGCTTCCAAATCTCTCATAGCATTCTGCCTCCGGGATTCCGCTTTTCATCTCATTCCACGCAGCCGCCATCTCTTCATACGCATAATGAATTCCTGTCTGCTGTTTCTTCCTGTGATATGTCCTCACGATCTGCCGCCATGCGTTCTTCACTGTCATACCAGCACCTGTCAGCAACGTAAACTGACTGACAATCTCCGGATAGTCCAGCAGCATCTGCTGCTCCCTCTTCTGGCGGAATTCTGCTTCCTTCTGTCTCTTCCACAGCATCGGACACAGTGCCAGAAGCATCCCAAGGGCCAATACGAAAGGTCCCCGGCTCCTTTCATTGTAATACCATTCTACTTCTT
>DNJM01000144.1:1186-11842 GCA_003489085.1 Lachnospiraceae bacterium | reverse complement strand
TTCTACTTCTTTACCCGCTACCATTTCCGGAAGCTTCATCCGGCTTTCCTCCCTGGATGAGTCTTCTGCCTGCCGCAGTACCCGTTCCGCTTCCTGCGCAATTCCTGCCAGCCCTGTCTTTGTCTCCGGATAAACAGCTGCGGTTCTCTCATACAGCGCTTCCTGCTCCTGGCACCGCAGAATTCCCTTAATCGTTACCAGTGTTCCTTCCGGCTGCAAAGCTTCCGTTACCAGACTGCCATCCGGCTGCATCACATCATATCGGCTCAGTTCCCAGTTCACCGATACAGCCAGATCCTCCAGCCGCGTAGGAAGATACAGGTCAGACTCTACCCTGTCAAAGGATGCATTCTTACCCAGAACCAGTTGATCCAGCTGTCCCACAGCTGTTTCCAGAACGGATGCTGCTTCGCCCGACTGATACAGCCGTTCCCCCATCTCTATCGTCACCGGCTCCTTCTCCTTGCTTCCCTTCACGGCAATAGCAAGCTCTTCCGTACTGCTGCCCTTTCCATAGGTATTCCGAAGCAATCCCTTCTCCGTATCGATTCTGCTGTTTCTGCCATCTGCTATCGTTAAAGCCAGCGCCAGGAATCCGGCCAGAATCAGGATTGCCGCAGCTTCCCTTTGTTCTTTTTGTATCCGCAACTATTTCTCCTCCTGATCCTGTGATTCTCAAACCGTAATCTCCGTCAGCCTTTTCCCAAGGATGTATGCTGCACCATATACACCAAGGCAGGCACTCATAAACAGAACACCAAAAGCATTCCCATACAGCACTTCCATAAAAGAGGGAAAGCTCAGCTTCATATAAGCGATCATCCCGGCCGGAATACAGCACATCACGTTAAATTCCAGCCGCTTTGATGCACAGACCACCTCGATTTCCCGGCATACCTCCACTTTCTCGCACAGCTGCCGGATCGCCTGCCGCAGAATCTGTACCAGATCGCCTCCATTTTTCTTAGCTGTCACCAAAACTGTCGTAAGAGCCTCTACATCCTCCTGCTCAGTTCTCCTGGCCAACTCCTCCAGCACCTGCTCTACCGGCCGGTTCATCTGCAATTCATGCACCATCTGTCTGAACTCCCGGCAGATACGACTGTCTGCAGAATATAGCATATGCAAGGATTTCCCTGCTTCTGCCATCGCATTTTCCACGGCATACCCTGCCCGAAGCGCATCCGCCAGCATCTGCATAGCGTCCCTGAACTGCATCTGGAATTCTCTTTCCTTCTTTCGAAATACTTCCTGCCGCCATTGCCGCAGATACAGCAGATTTCCCGGAAGAACCAGAAGCAGATATGCCGCCGCCGACTGGTAAAACAGATACACCAGAAGCAGGATCAGAAGATTCACTCTTATTGCCGCCATGATATATTCCATCGGCTTAATATCCTGCTGCCAACAGCTTTTCTTTCTGTTTGATTTCACCCTTCTTCACCAACTTTCCACAGATCCTTCCATTTTTCATACCGTTTTCCACAAACTCGTATAACTTATGCACCTGGATTTCTCCATCGGCGACATCCAGCACCTCTACGATCTCCGCAACCCTCCGGCTCTGATCCCGGTATCGGCTTAGATGTACGATGATATCCACACCGGAAGCAATCTTCCTCTGAATCGCTGTAAGCGGCATCTCCATCCCCATCAGGATCATCGTCTCCAGCCGCATCAGCATATCCCGCGGGCTGTTGGCATGACCGGTACTCATAGAACCGGGATGCCCGCTGGACATAGCTTCAATCATAGAGAAGGCCTCTTTCCCACGAACCTCTCCTACGATAATCCGATTCGGACGCATCCGAAGCGCGGACCGGAACAGATCCTCCATCGTAATCGCTCCCTGGCCCTCTACATTCGCATTTCGCGTTTCCAGACGAACCAGATTCACGGCTCCGTGTATCCGCAGCTCTGCATTGTCTTCAATTGTAATCAGGCGTTCTGTTTTCGGAATGAATTCAGATAATGCATTTAAGAAAGTGGTCTTTCCGCTTCCGGTACCCCCACTGATGAAAATATTGTATCTGGCCTCTACGAGACGGGCCAGGAATGCTGCTGTCTCAGAATCAATTGCTCCCCACGCTGTCAGCTGCTCCATTGTAGTTGCCTGCTTCGGGAATTTCCGTATGGTTACGGCCGGACCGTTCAGGGCTATCGGCGCCAGGACGACATTGACTCTTGAGCCATCCGGCAGCCGTGCATCTACAATCGGCGAAGCCTCGTTGACGATCCGGTTGCACCCGGATACAATCTGCTGAATCACATCTTCCAGCTTTTCCTTTGACAGGAAATGCCTGTCTGCCGGAAAGAGCTCTCCATGTCGTTCCAGAAATATCGTCTCCGGCCCATTAATCATAATCTCTGTGATCTCTTCGTCTTCAATCAATTCCTGCAGAATGTCCAGCTTCCGAAAGGAATTAAACAGTTCCTTTCCAAGCGCGGCCTTCTCCTGCAGGGAAAGATACTCCTTTACACAGTGCTGTCCCAGTGTATGATGAATCATATCCATCAGTTCTTCATCTCCCACAGACCTGGACAGATCCAGCTCCTCCAGAATATCCTCCTGTATCTCCCGGAGCCTTTCCTGCTTCTTATCCTCCACTTATGTTTTCCCTCTCCTTCCGTTTGATTCTCTGCAGAATCGCTTCTTTTTCAAGCAGCTTCAGATTCTCCTCGAACTGTGTGAACTTTGCTTCTGATATCACATCCGTTCCGGTCCATACATAAATTTCCCCGCACCATTCCAGCAATTCCCACAGTCCCTGCATACTCTCTCCCGCTTCTACGATCACCGTCTCAAATATACTGTCTTCCAGAATCTGTGTCAGAAGAAAGCTCCATTCCTGCCATGTTACTGACTTCAGATCACTGCTCATCTTCATTGGTTCCAGATAAGAGAGCTGCTGCAGCTGCCCCGCCATCACACCGGTACGAATCCCCATATGCTCATCTCCCTGGCGGACATAATAGATTAAATCCTCCAGAGAATATTCCTGTTTCTGCTCCGTAACAGCACTCCAGCCGGCATACTCCTGCAGATTCAGGTACAGGACGCTCTCCTGCTCCGCCAGTTCCTTTCCCATCTGCACTGCCATTACGGTCTGATTCATCAGCGGTGCAGGAGAATAAATGCCAATCAGCTTCCGGTTGTCCTTCCGTATTCTCCTGAATGCCACACCATCCTCCTTCTCCAGACAGATCTCAAGGATCTGTTCCAGCAATATCCTGGCCGGACGATATTTTAAAAGCAAATGCTCCCGTTCGCTGAGCCTGCTTTTCCCTTCCCGCACCATAACAAATACATTTTCTGCCGGAATCGTATCCCGTTCCGCCTGCGGAAATATTTCTTCAATCAGCAAAACTGCTACCGGAAACTGCTTTGCAAATTCACCCGCCTCTCTGACAGAGGTAAATACCCTCACCTGCACATACAGCTCCTGACGTTCCATCAGCCACTCCATCAGACGCACTGCATAAGCTTCCTCACTGTCACAGATGATAAAATTTTTGTGTTCCAATCTTTCCCTCCTTTTTCATTTTTTTGGAATAAAAGTGATATCGTTCAGACATATGATTTAGAAAAACAAGAAATAATAAAAACAGATTTTTTAGAATCAACGGCACTGACTGCTGCCTGTATGGACATTATAGCACGATCCGCCGACTTGTCCAGAGGTAAATTACACCTGTTCCAAAACTTTGTGAAACACTCACAAAGTTTGATAAAATAAAATCCCGTAAAGCAGTGCAACCCCAGGAATACCAAGGACTGCGGATGTCAAAAAGGAAATCCCATTCATTCCTACGGCAATTGAAATATCCTGTGAAGAAAGATATTCATTTACAAAATAAATAACAGCCATCCCTATCACTGCGCGTACTGCCATCCGAATCAGCCACCCGCTCCATCTATTTTCCTGCATAAGAATCCTTCCTTCTTTTCTTTTGCTGTATATATATTCTCTCATCTGGTATTTTATTCCGTTTTTTACATATACTAACCCAGCAAAGGAGGAGATGTTATGAAATTATTTCAGGCACACAGGCAGAAGGCTGCGGAGGCTGCAGACAGGATACTTCTGGATGAGATTCAAAAAGCCAAATCCCAGATGGAAACGGCTTATATCAATTTCCAGGATGCGTTGGAACCGGATCTTATCGACTACTATATCTATGCAGGGAACGCTGCATGGAAACGCTACTGTTTCCTCCTGCATCAGGTACGGGAGCAATGAAAATGAAAAAACTGCGGCTGCATTCCCTGAGAACAAACCATGGTCTCTATCGGACTGCGCCGCAGCTTTATTCTTTTCTGATTTACACTGTGATTATAATCTCCCGGCCACTTCTGGAATAAGGACGAAAATCTACTCCGGCCGCACGGAACATCCGCTTGGAACCAACTACCGAAGGAGTATCCGCGTATTTGTCGCAGTCATAGATGACCTCCTTAATTCCACTCTGAATGATAGCCTTTGCACACTCATTGCACGGGAACAGAGATACATACATCTTTGCACCTGCCAGACTTCCTCCGCTGTAATTCAGAATTGCATTCAGTTCACTGTGCGTGGTATACAGATATTTTGTATGCAGCGGATCTTCACCCTCCCGCGCCCAGGGGAATTCGTCATCGGAGCAGCCAATTGGAAAACCATTATATCCCATCGACAGGATTTTATTTTCCTGGCTCACAATGCAGCAGCCCACCTGCGTATTCGGATCCTTGGAACGCATACCGGCAAGCTTGGCCACCCCCATAAAATATTCATCCCAGGAAATGTAATTCTTCCTTTTTTCGCTCATATCCTACCTCCTGCTATTTTGTTCCGAGGATATGGTATCCTACTCTTCCTCGATCTGCGCAATCCGTCTGACATGGCGCTCGTCACCGGAAAATTCCGTATTCAAAAAGATATCTACTATTTTTTTCGCCAGCTCCGGCCCCAGCGTCCGTCCGCCCATCGCCAGAATATTTGCATCATTATGCAGTCTGGTTGCTTCCGCAGAAAAGCAGTCCGAACAGAGTGCACAGCGCACTCCCTTGATCTTATTTGCTGTAATAGATATTCCAATACCGGTACCACAGATCAGAATCCCTTTTTCACATTCCCCATCTGCTACCGCATGTCCTACTTTTTTTGCATAAACCGGATAATCCACCGATTCCCCATTACATCCATAATTTTTATACTCCAGGTGATGCTGATCCAGATATTTGATTACCTCCTGCATCAGAGCATATCCACCATGGTCACATCCCAATGCGATCATAACTTTCTTGCCTCCTCATTCAGTTTTTCAGCCAGTTTCTTTACCAGCTTTTCCAATAACTCATAAGTTTCACCGTATCTTACCAACGGTTCGCCGTACGGCGATGGTACCTCTTCACCGTCTTCCACAAACTCCGGCAGGGTAAATACATGCTCCGCCTGTGGAAATGCCTCTCTCACCTTCTGCTTCTGCCGCTCTTCCATCGTAAGAACCAATGTATCATCCGTAATGTCCTCCGCCGCCAGTCCGGTCGTCTGGTAGGCTGCCATTGTCAGCTGCTTGCTCTTTACGATTGCTTCTGCTTTCTGATTCACCGGCTCCGGAAAGAGCACGACCAGCCCGCGGGACATTACTACATATTCCTGAAGAAGCGGCTGCTTGCGAAACAGCAGTGCAGCCATCGGCCCTCTGCAGTTATCGCTTTCGCTGACAAAGACCACCCGCCGATACTTCTGCAGCCTCGTAATCGAATCAGCCTGCAGCGTATGATGACCGGCTGCCTTCATCAAACGGTTCATTACTGCCGTACCGATCCCTTCTACCGCAAATGCCTCACTGTAGATATACTGCACCTCTTCTTCATCAAATTCCCGCAGAATCCGGTAAAGATTCCTTGCTACGGAAGCCTCATTTTCCCGCGTTCCGATGCTTTTAATACTTCCGACCGTATACTGCTTCATCGTCTCACTGGTCGCGATGATCCCAACACTATATCCCAGACGGGTCTGTTCATAGGCGATCTGCTTAATTGCCTTCACCGCCTCTGCAACCTCTCCCTCTACAATCATCAGCTGAGCCTTCGGTGCATAATGCCGGTATTTCATCCCCGGTGCTTTTGGTGCCTGCCTGTCCGTGTCTGAAAGAAGTGTCTTATCCACTGCCACTTCTCCCAACACATCTTCCAGCATCTCCCGGGTAACCGCACCCGGACGCAGGATCATCGGCGGCGTTACCGTCATATCCAGAATGGTGGACTCTACACCGATCTCTACATTCCCACCGTCCAGGATCATATCAATCTTACCATTCAGATCCTGCGCTACATGGGAAGCCTCCGTCGGGCTCGGCCTTCCTGATGTATTGGCGCTCGGCGCAGACACATATCCGCCCGCCGCTTCAATCAGCGCCAGTGCAATCTTATGGGAAGGCATACGGACAGCTACCGTATCTAATCCCCCGGTTGTTCCATAAGGCACTTTTTCTTTCTTTTTGAAAATCATGGTCAATGGTCCCGGCCAGAACCTGTGTGCCAGCCTCATCGTTTCCACCGGAATCCCGTTCGCAATCTCATTCAGTGCCTGAAGCTGCGCAATATGCACAATCAACGGATTGTCTGATGGCCGGCCTTTTGCCTCATACGTTTTTTTTGCGGCCTCCTCATCCAGGGCATTTGCCCCCAACCCATATACCGTTTCTGTCGGGAATGCCACCAGACCTCCTTGCTTCAGAATCTCTCCTGCCTGCCAGATTGTCTCTTCGTTTATTGCATTTGGATCTACTTTTTTTATTATTGTTTCCATGTCCCTTATTATAATGTATTTGGCACCAGATTGCAATCGGTTCCCACTTTACATCCCCCGGCATCGATGCTACAGTGATTTCAATTTTTCTTCTCCTCTTTTCCAAGGCAGACCTCGATCCCACTTACAATCGCCTCGGCCACCTGATTCTGATACTCTTCACCGGCCAGCTTCTCTGCCTCCTCCGGATTCGTCAGAAATCCACACTCCACAATAATCGTCGGCGGTTCTGTTTTCTTCAGAAGATAATATGTATCATTGGCCTTTGCCTCCCGGTGATTCGATTCATCCAGCGTTTTCAGAGCCGTCTGCATCAGAAGCGCTGCTGCCTCTCCTCCTTTTGAATGCTTAAAATAAAATACCTGTGCACCTTTTACCTCCTCCTGCGGATAGCTGTTCTGATGAATACTGACAGCCAGCTTCGGCTTCAGGTCATTGATCATCTGTACTCTGGCTTTCATATCGGCAATTTTACTTTGTTCCCCATCTCCGGATACTCCTTCATCCCCTGTTCGGGTCATTTTGCAGGAAATGTTTCTTTTCTCCAGCAGTGCTTCCACCCTTGCAGCTATCGCCAGATTCAGATCCTTCTCCTTCACCTCATTTATACCCACTTTTCCAGGATCGCTTCCCCCGTGCCCTGCATCAATTACCACATCTACCGTATGATCCGACATAATCGCTGTTCCAGATACCATATCACTTAGTTTCCGGCTCAGTACCAATGCACCGATCATCAGCAACAGTGCACCTGTCAATTGGATTTTCCTCCTCATAACCGTTCTGCCTTCTATCCATTTTTGTCTATAGTATATGCCCTGCTCTTCATGAACATGCAAAGAGACACTGCCGTCGGCAGTGTCTCCTGGTTCGCTTATATCGGTCCTGTCAGTTTCATTTTTAATTGACGTATTTCAGAATCATTTCCCAGATATCCGAAGTTTCATATCCAATCCGCCATGCAGCCGTGCCTGCAAGCTTGTACTCCTTCATCAGCTGTAGTTTTGCTTCAATAGAAGCAGCATCCTCCAGCCAGATACGGTACTTCAGACCGTCTGCTCCGTCCCATTCCGCATAGTTCTGCTTCACAGTATCATCCCAGACCGCCGTTGCGCCGGCACCGGCTACCCTTTCCTGTGCAGCTGCCATTCCAAGCGTCTCGCACTCAATCTTAGTAGTATATACGGCTGCTTCCGTACCTTCATCGGCTGCCAGCTCCTCCTCTGTCTTCGGACGCTCCGTCCAGAGCCTCGTATAGAACGGCACAGCATTAATCACCTTCTCTGCCGGCACCTCCTCCAATGTCTTTTCAATTCCTTCCTTTACAAACTGATAGGAAGCAACCGAACCGCTTTCAAATGAACCGCTCTGATGCTCATCGTAGCCCATAATAATAACATAGTCAGCCACGACTCCCTGTTCTTTGCGGTGATACTGCATATTGTACCCCTGCGGAACATAGTTATCCACGGACAGCACCAGATTGTTCTGGCGGCATTTTACTGAAAGCTCTCTGATAAACTGGATGAAGTGGAAGCCCGCTTCCTCCGTATAGATATGCTCGAAGTCCACATTGATACCGTCCACGCCATACTGCAATGCTGCACCGATCAACTGATTTGTCAGATTGTCACGTCTGGAGGTATAGCTCAGCACCTCTGCGATCTCATCCGCAGTTGTAATTCCACCAAATCCATGATCAAAATCACTGACCATTGCCCAGACCTCAATACCGGCCTGATGGGCATAGTTGACATATTCCGGACTCGCAATGGAAACCAGATTCCCCTGTGTATCGCCCACCGTAAACCACGTCGGCGAAATTGTCGTCAGACCCTTGGTATTGGCAATTGTTTCCAGAACGGCCGTATTGGCAGTCTGATTCGTTACGATATTCCATGCCAGATTGATCGTACGATCCTTCTGAATGCTGGTAAACTCCGGTTCTTCAAAATCCCGGGAAACGACCTTCGTCTCCTCTTTTTTCAGACAGCTTGCCTTAATATAACCAATGTAGCCATCTTCCGTACGCACCTTTATCCAGTCATCCTCTGATTCAATAAATGTAACCTGATCCTTTTTATTCACCTCCGTCAGCACAGGACTCTTTACACCGCCCCGCACACGGATCTGTGTATCCTTCTTCACCTCTGCGACCTTGGTTTCCCACTCACTGACAATCATTACCCGGTTCGGATCCTGGTACGTCTTGTATTCCAGATCCGTATACTGCTGCACGAAATCCAACGCAATATAGGCTGTACGTCCTTCCGTCTTCAGGATTGTATAGTCTTCCGAACGCCTTTCATTTCCAACAGAATATTCCTTGCTGCCTACACCTACGGCAACCATCTCTCTTGGCAGAGTATAAAGTAAAATGTTCTCGTTCGCATCCCAGTAAAACCGCTGATTGATATAATCTCTCACCGTCGTATATTCAATATACGGACGGCCCTCATAGAGCATCCCCTGGGCTTTCAGATTCTCATTGTTTACAATAACGGCAAGCTGATTCTCGCCGCTGATCCCATAATATTCCTGTGCATCTGCCTGTTCCTTGGACGGTCCATACTTTGTCCAGAAGAACGCTGCGCCGATCGCCGCTACAATCAGGATCAGAATAATCAGTACCCGGAGGATCGCATTTCTCCGTCTCCTTCTTCTGGCCCTTGCACTGGCGGCCCGTCTCCGGTTATTCCCACCTGTTCCTGCAGTCTGCGGACGACGCTGTACTCTATTATCAGGCACCGGGGTTCTTCCGGATGCCGTACGTCTTTCAGGATTCGTTCTTTGTTTGTTTTTCTCTTCCATTGTATACCTCCTGTCAGACCCTATTATAACAACATTTTACCCTTTCGTCATTAACTATTTCGACAATTTATCTTAAGAAAAACAAAATTGCGGCTATCAAAGGGGCATTCTTTTATCGCTTCCGTTTTCCTCCAGATTCCTGTCTGAGACGATAAAAGCTCAGCTCTTTCAGATGCCCGTCGTCATCCAGCACATAATCCCGCATATAGCTCTTCTCTTCCTTGACCATATGCGCCGCTGCAATCTGCATAGGGCTCGCCGGCTTCCCGTCCATAGTCATATGGATACCGTACTTTTCATATAATGATAACTCTCTGTACAGCTCCCGGTACTTGCTCTGATCCACCTCCATATTCACATTTCCTTTCTATAAGGACAGACAGCTGCGGCTGTAACAGGTGCATTTTGCCATAAGGAAATGTGATATATTACGAAATATGCATCCTGTTTGCTTCACCCTGAAGATAGCATCCTTCTTATTTTTATTTACCAACATCATGATATTCTGTCTGATATGACAATCGAACTTTATATGATATGTTTAGAAAAAATAGACTGATCTTTTAGAATTGTCCTGTATCGTTACAGATCTGAAATAATATATCCTCCTCTCTGTTTAAAACACAGCTGCCTGAATATACTATCTTCTGAAACGATTATACGAACCTTCCCGTACATTTGCAAGCTTTTTCCCGTTTTTCTTTACATTTTTTTTGTTTTTGTTTATACTGGTAGTAAGTAAGTAATAATTATTTACGAAGGAAGTGATTATATGAAAATTGAAAAAATAAACGACAACCAGATACGTTGTACGTTAACTCGCGCAGATCTTGCAGACAGACAGTTAAAATTAAGCGAACTTGCCTATGGATCTGAAAAAGCAAAATCACTTTTCCATGACATGATGCAGCAGGCAGCCTTTGAATTCGGATTCGATGCGGAAGATATGCCCCTTATGATCGAGGCGATTCCGGCCTCTTCCGATTCCATTGTGCTGATAATTACAAAAGTAGAGGATCCGGAAGAACTGGATACCCGTTTTTCC
>DNJM01000144.1:0-866 GCA_003489085.1 Lachnospiraceae bacterium | reverse complement strand
TCCGGAAGAACTGGATACCCGCTTCTCCCGTTTTGCTCCAACCCCATCTCAGGGGACTGACAGCAAAAAGAGCAATGTCCTCGAAAAACTGGAAGGGGCCGAAGAGCTTCTCAACATCCTTGACAAAGTAAAGCACGCAGTTGCACAGCCGCCTTCCGCTTCGGAAGAAGATCCACGCCCGGCCAGACCGAGCGTCCGCCTGTTCTCCTTTGGCAGTCTTGACTGTGTAATTGAAGCAGCGCAGCTTTTAAAGCCAATGTATCATGGCTCCAATACCCTGTATAAGGATCCGAAAACCGGCTTCTATGTACTGGCGCTGACGCAGGCCGATCTGTCTGTCACAGATTTTCACCGAATCTGCAACATGCTTACGGAATATGGTTCTTTGGAGAAGGCAGCATCTGCCTCCTTGGCTTACCTCGAAGAACATTGCGAGTTAATTATACCTGGCTCCGCCATTGAAAAACTGGCAGCAATTTAATGCGCAGAGACATAATAAAGACTGCCGCACAGCTGATTTCCATCAGCCGGTGCGGCAGTCTTTTTATACTCTGTCAGAACAGATGCCTGCATTACGCATTTGCATTGATGAATGCATTGATCTTTTCTACTAACAAATCAGCATCAATTCCATGTACCATAGCTGCCTCTGCAAGGCTCTCTTCCTGTGCAGATGGGCATCCCAGGCAATGCATTCCGATTTCCATTAAGATCGGAGCAGCTTCCGGTGCTGTCATCAGAAGTTCACCGATTTTTGTCTCTTTAGAAATTTTATTTGCCATGAAATAATTCCTCCTTTTCCGTAGTGTTATTATTATAATACGGCTTTACAAAATTATCAACGCTTTAGAATAAAATTTTTGTTT
>DNJM01000016.1:6618-7012 GCA_003489085.1 Lachnospiraceae bacterium | reverse complement strand
ATTTATAGAATTAGTATATAATTCAATTTAAGAACTATTCTTTAAATATTCCTTAACTTAAGAAGGGGGAAAACCTATGACAAGTGAACAATTACTGAGAGAAGCCGGCAAGTACGAAGAGAAGCTCTTAAAAGACCGCCGTTATCTTCATGCACATCCGGAAACAGGCTTTGACCTATCCGAGACGCTTGCTTATGTAAGAAAGGAATTAACGGCAATGGGCTATGAACCGCAGGAATGTGGAAAAGCAGGTCTTACCGTAACTGTTGGAGGCAAAAAGCCCGGAAAGGTCTTTCTGATCCGGGGTGATATGGATGCACTTCCCATCCAGGAGGAATCCGGCGTCGAGTTTGCATCTGACAACGGAAAAATGCATGCCTGCGGACATGATATG
>DNJM01000016.1:6141-6342 GCA_003489085.1 Lachnospiraceae bacterium | reverse complement strand
CATGCCTGCGGACATGATATGCATGCAACAATGCTGCTTGGAGCAGCCAGGCTTCTAAAAGATCACGAAGATGAGATTGACGGAACCGTAAAGCTGATGTTCCAGCCGGCAGAGGAAATTTTTGCAGGCTCCAAGGATATGATCGACGCCGGTGTTCTTAAAAATCCTGATGTAGATGCAGCTCTTATGATTCATGTTATG
>DNJM01000016.1:0-5900 GCA_003489085.1 Lachnospiraceae bacterium | reverse complement strand
TGATTCATGTTATGGCCGGACTTCCTTTGCCTGCAGGAACCGTTGTTGTCTGTGACGGCGGCGTCAGCGCACCAGGTGCTGATTATTTTGAAATCAAAATTCAAGGCAAAGGCTGCCACGGTTCTATGCCGAATGCAGGAGTTGATCCGGTGACGGTTGCCGCACACATTATTACTGCACTCCAGGAGATTCATGCAAGAGAGCTCTCTCTGATGGATGAAGCTGTTCTGACAATCGGTACAATCCATGCAGGACTTGCAGCTAATGTAATTCCGGACACTGTAGAAATGAGCGGAACAATCCGTACCTATGACGAGGATGTAAGAGCATTTATCAAAAAACGTATGGAGGAAATTGTAAAGAGTATCGGAACAGCTTTCCGGGCAGATGCAACGGTGATTCATGGAAAGGGATGCCCCGTACTTGAAAACGATGCCGACCTGTCTGCATGTACCGTCCGTTATCTGCAGGAGATGTTAGGACCTCAGAAAGCCTTTTCCCAGGGACAGCTTACTGCCATGGCTGGAGGAAAAGCTCCAAAAACTTCTGGTTCTGAGGATTTCGCATACGTAAGTCAGGAAGTGCCTTCCATTATGCTGGCACTTGCAGCCGGACATCCTGATAAAGGATATTGCTTCCCACAGCATCATCCCAAAGTAAAGTTTGATGAAGAGGTACTCGCACCGGGAAGTGCAGTTTATGCTTATACGGCTATGCGTTGGCTTGAGGAACACAAATAACTTAGATTTACCAATCGAAAGGAATGATGAATTATGAAGGAAATTATTAACAGCCCATTGTTAACAGGTATGATCATCGTCGGACTTCTCTATATTGCCGGATTTGCACTGTTGTATTTAAAAAAGGCATATGCGCATTGTCTGGAGCTGGGGATCAGCAAGGAAAAGCTTAAAACCGTAATCAAATCCAGCCTTGTATTTTCTATTGTGCCAAGTCTTTCTATTGTAGTAGGACTTTTTGTTCTGATTCCGGTTCTGGGAACCGTATGGTCATGGTGGAGACTTTCTGTAATCGGTTCTCTTTCCTATGAAACCATGATCTCCAGCAGCGTTGCATCTGCAATCGGATTCGAGTCCAGTGTTCAGATGTTAGAACAGGCAAGTGCACAGCAATTCGGTGTTGTTATGATTCTTATGAGTGTCGGAATGCTAAGCGGATTCTTTGTATTGATCCCACTCGGTAAAAAGCTCTGTATGAGTGTTCAGAAGACGGAAAACGCCAGCACATGGAAATACGTTTTAAGCGGTGTTTTCATGCTGTGTCTTTTCTCTGTATATGTACCAGTTCTTTTGATCGGCGACACGGTTCAGGCATTGGTTATGCTTACAGGTCTTGTTATTGCAGTAGTACTTGGTATCTTAGCATCAAAGCCCAAATTGAAATGGCTGAATGATTTTATCATGGCATTTTCTATGATCGGCGGTATGGTGTCATCACTTCTCTGGGTTAAATTATTTTCATAAGGGGGTTTTATCATGAGTAAAAATAAAAATAACGGAACTATGGATTCCTTCCAGAAATGGTCTCACAGCTGGGGCCGTATCGGAACTGTAATTGCTTTGATTTATATGGTTGCAATCCCCTTTGTTGTACTGGGAACCTTTGATGCCATTCCATCCTTTGGAGAAGTATTTAATGTAGCAACTTTCAGTATATTATTAATCTATATTCCTGTAGGGATTTCAGAAGCTATCAGTTATACGCCGATTATGGGAAGTTCTGCGTACCTGGGATTTATTACGGGAAATATTATGAACTTAAAGCTTCCTTGTGCTATCAATGCGATTAAGCTGGCTGATACAGATCAGAACACTCCGGAAGGTGATGCTGTCGCATCTGTTGCAATCGCAGTATCCTCTATTATGACGGTTATTATCCTGGCGATTGCAGCACTTTTAAGTACCAGAATCAGCTTTTTCTTCGAAATCCCACAGGTTAAAACCGCTTCCAACTATATCATTCCGGCTCTGTTCGGATGTATGACACTTGGTCTTTTCTCCAGCACAAGTTCCGGAGACAAGGTTGTAAAGGGCGGCGTAAAGGGCGTACTCCCGGTTATCGTTATTATCTCTGCCATTTCCTTATTTGTACGTATTACAAGCGGCGGTTCCTTATTCGGAATGGTAGGTTTCCTCATCATCGGTTCACTGCCAATCGGAATCATCACCTCACGTATCCTCTGGAAAAAGGGTATCATTACTGTGGAGGATAATCCGCAGGTTAAAAAAAGTAAGTAACAGCTTCCTATTTTCTATTCTTTTAAGAGAGTAAGTCAGGAAACAGACAGACCTAAACAGGGGCAGATGTGATTCATACGAATTCACGTCTGCCCCTGAAATTTCATTTCTTACTATTTTGTAAATAAGATATCATGATTTACAGTCCGGTAAAAAGCCTCCTGAATCGTTCTATGATCCATTTCCGGAAGCGTCATCAGCCACATCATTTTGGTAATCGTTGCTTCCAGAGTCATGTCATATGCTTCAATCAGATTAAAATCCTTCTTCACCTTCTGACCTACCTCATATACCTCCATGTTGCTGCCTTCATTGGCCACCTGTGTTGCCATAACTACGTATTTTCCCTTTTCCTGCCATGCTTTCATCTGGCGGTAGAATTCTTCTACGATACTGGCCGGAATCCCGCCTACACCAAAGCTTTCCAGTACAATACAGTCATAATTTTCAAATAAATATGTCAGAAATTCCGGTTTGACTCCCGGTATCATCTTCATTACACAGATGCTGTCCTTCATTTCATGGAAGAACTGTACGCGCTTTTTATATGATATCGTAGGAATGTATCGGATCACCCGATGGTCCTGTATCACTGCCGGATAGGGAAAATTGATGCTGGAAAATGCATTATAGCTCTTTGCACGTTCCTTCTTCGCCCTCGTGCCAACAATAACCTTTCCATCGAATACAATATTCACATCCTGTGAATCTTCATCTGACGCATAAATAAAACTATCCAGCAGATTCGTCTTTGCATCCGTTACGTCCATGTTGATTGGTTTCTGCGCTCCGGTGACTACAATCGGTTTTGCAGAATTCTGAATCATATAAGACAGCGCTGCTGCCGTATACGCAAGTGTATCCGTTCCATGGCAGATCACAAACCCGTCATAACTATAATAATTCTGCTCAATTGTCTCCACCATCAGTCTCCAGTGTTCCGGTGTAATATTCGTACTGTCCACATTCAGGATCTGTATTGCATGAACCTCGCAGACCTTTACCACCTCCGGAATGTAGGACAACAGATCCTCTGTTGTAAGCCCCGGCGCCAGTCCCTGTTCTGTCTGTCTGGATGCAATCGTCCCTCCGGTTCCAATCATCAGTATTTTTTTCATGGTTCTTTCTCCCTGTCAAAATGTATTGTACAGTCCCACAATCTTCTGTCCTATAAAGTATAACAAAAAAGAAAATGGCTTTCAACCGCCGGTGCTTTTTTCAGACAGGTTTACCATACCACTTTCTTTATAGGGGATATAATTTTCTTATTATGAGTTGCCTGGTACTTTCATTACAAAAATCATATTTACTCTCCAAAGTTCTTCTCTACCAGCCTGCAGTATTCCATATAGGCCGGAACTCCATTGAACTCCTTCTTCAAAGCATCTCTTATTCCCTTGTAATACCAGCCGATGATCTTCTTATCCTTCATCCGGAACCGTTCCCAAAGCTGCTCTCCATACATAGGATAGTCTCTGTCAATATCCCGCATATTAGAAAGCTTATCCGCCAATCCGATCATCTGAAGCTCCCTCGGCGCTTTTCCTATCTTTTCGATCGTAGCACTTTTTCGTTCCATCCATGTCTTCGACTTGTCTTCACTCTCTCCTGCCACAAACCGGCTGACCCGTTCTCCGAATTCCTGCCGTAATACTTCTTCTGTAATTCCTTCACAGTCTTCAATCGTGTCATGCAGGATCGCCGCACTGATAATTTCCTCATCCTGCGTCATAGAAGACACGATATCGCCGACCTCTATCGGATGTACAATATACGGCCGCTTGGTTCCTTTCCGGAACTGTCCGGCATGGGCTTTGGTTGCAAATTCAATGGCTCTGTTAATCATCTGCTTAACTCCTTGTCTTTTTTCCTCTGCCCCACTGGCCGATTACCTCGCTCACCATGGAAACGGTAATAAATGCTTTCGGATCTACTTCATGAATATAATTCATCAGTTCTCCATATTCCGGGCGTGTCAGAATCGTCTGAAGCTCCACCTTTTCCCGATTATCATATCCGCCCCATGCCTGGTAAAGTGTTACGCCCCGATGCATTTTCTGCATAATGAACTTCTGAATCTCCGGATAATGTTCCGACAGAATACAGACACGTTTTCGGACATGAAATCCATCGATAAAATGATCCAGCACTATTCCATTAAAATAGGTCGCCAGAATACTGATAATCAGAGTTTTCTTATCATATACGAAAATAGAAGATATCGCCGTGCACATACCTGCTATGGTCATAGCTTTTCCCAATTCAATGTGAAAATATTTATTCAAAAGCTTTGCAATAATGTCGAGGCCTCCGGAAGACGCATTTACATTAAACAGCATTGCAAGTCCGACACTGACTACCAGTACATAGCACAACGTTTCCAGAATGATATCTTCCGTCAGGGATGGCTGATTCGGAAATATAATTTCGAACATTCCCAGGAATGCCGGAAGCAGAATCGAAGTATAAATCGTTTTCGCACCGAATTCCCGCCCGATAAAAATGAAACCAATTATCAGAAGTACTGCATTTAACACAAACGTCATTACAGATATAGGAAGCGGAATAAAGTTAGATAACACCAGCACCAGACCCGACAGGCTTCCTACAACAATTTTTCCGGGAATCATAAAGAAATATACCGCCGCAGCTGTAATCAAAACACCTACTGTAATGATCAAATATTCCCTCACATCAAACTTCTTGTCCATTTTTCTGCTCCTTCACCTGACTGTGCCGTCCCGGCACAGCAATACTATTCTTGTAAATTATAACATTTTTTCCCGGTCCCGGCAAGAAATATGCTATAATTACAAGATACGCAGGTAAGATACCTGCTGATTGATGACTGGAGGAAATTATGCATCAGAAAACTATTTTAATTACCGGAGCTTCCCGTGGAATCGGACGGGCGGCAGCCATCTGTTTTGCGGAGCATGGATATCATGTATTTCTCAATGCCGCCCATTCTGTCCGTGCGCTTTCCGAAACCGCACATCAGATCCAGACACTTGGATCCGGATCCTGCGAGCTCGTTCCGGGGGATGTAGGGAATCCTGTGGAGGTTCGAAAAATCTTCAGCCAGATCCAGGACTCCCGGAAGGGACTGGACGTACTCATTAACAATGCCGGCATTTCCTACATCGGACTGCTCACCGATATGACAGATGACGAATGGAATCGTATCCTGTCTGTCAATCTGTCCTCTGCCTTCTACTGCTGCCGCAGTGCCATCCCCTACATGGTTTCCAGAAAATCAGGGAAAATTATCAATGTATCTTCTATGTGGGGAACCTCCGGCGCCTCCTGTGAAGCAGCCTATTCCGCTTCCAAGGCCGGTCTCCACGGACTCACCAAAGCACTGGCAAAAGAGCTGGCTCCAAGTGGTATTCAGGTCAATGCTGCTGCCTTTGGCGTTATCGATACTTCCATGAATGTACGTCTCGACCCGGAGGAACGCGCAGCGCTTGCCGATGAAATTCCGGCAGGTTACTTTGCCAGTGCAAAAGAAGCCGCCGAATTTCTCTATCAGATGGCCGGAATGCCGGACTATATGACCGGCCAGATTATTGGTTTTGACGGAGGATTTCTGTAAATTCGACATTTTGTGAACAGACTATAAATGAATTATAAAAGATTTAT
>DNJM01000066.1:24727-24998 GCA_003489085.1 Lachnospiraceae bacterium | reverse complement strand
TGCCGATACAGATAATACGGTGTCATTTTCATTTCTCCGGCATACCGGGAAGCCATATCGATCATCGCCTTTAAATGCTCTGCCATCTGCTTCTCTTCCCCGGCTGTCCTCTTGAATTCCTCCATCTGCTTCAGACGGGAAGCCCGCTTAATTGCCAGAGAATGTACCGTCAAATTATCGGGATCCAGCTTTCTGATCTCCCGCAGGGTGTCTTCCATATCCTCTGGTATCTCTCCCGGCAAACCGGCAATCAGATCCATATTGATATTGT
>DNJM01000066.1:17894-24441 GCA_003489085.1 Lachnospiraceae bacterium | reverse complement strand
ATCAGATCCATATTGATATTGTCGAATCCAAGCTCCCTTGCCATATGATACACCCTTCGAATATCATCCACCGTATGTCTTCTGCCGATCAAATCCAGCGTTTTCTGCTGCATAGTCTGCGGGTTGATCGAAATCCGTGTCACCGGATGACGTCTGAGTACCTCCAGCTTTTCCTTCGTAATACTGTCCGGCCGACCGGCCTCTACGGTAAATTCCAGCAGATGCGCATAGGAAAAGCTTTGTTCCAGATGCGTAAGCAGCCGCTCCAGTTGTGTGGCCGAAAGCGTTGTTGGAGTGCCCCCGCCAATATAAATCGTATTCAGCTTTTTGTTCCCCATGTGCGCGGCCACAGCTGTGATCTCCTTTAACAATGCCTCCAGATACGGCTCCACCTGTTTCTTCCAGGACGCCAGCGGATACGAAGTAAAAGAACAATAGATACAGGTCGTCGGGCAGAATGGAATCCCTACATAAAGGCTGTATCCGTCCCGATAATCCAGCTTTTCTAACAGCGCCTTTTCCCGATGTGCAATTGCGAGACCAAGCCTGGCCTTCTCCTCTGTCATCAGATAATACTCCTTCATTTTCTGAAGGATGGCATCATCCTCCATTCCTTCTTCCAGTCCGGTCATCATGATCTTTGTCGGCCGGATTCCGGTCAGAATCCCCCATGCCAGATCTTCTCCTGTGATCTCACGAAGTCTTTTGTAAAGTTTTTGATTTACATAATGTTTTTTTTCTTTTCTATCCAAATACTTTTCTATCTCTGCTTCGTCTATCCGAAATAGCTCCACGCCATCCCGCGATACTTCCACCACCGGCAGCATATCCGGACAGATCTTCTGTTCCATCTCTTCTCCTGGCAAAAATGCCTTCGTCATATGGTATACATCATATGGATAGATTTCATTTTTAAAATTCAGCTGCAGCATATTCCTCCCCTTTTCCATGTACAACAGGAAAGCTGTTGCAGTCCTCTTTCGGATTTCTCCGCCTGCAGCAGCTCTCACATCTCTTTCTATCGTTTACAAAAACGGATTCAGACGACGCTCATCACCAATGGTTGTCGCGCTCATATGACCTGGCAATACTTTTACCTCATCCGGCAGAAGCAGCAGCTTCTCCTTAATCGAACGGATCAGCGTGCTCTGACTTCCGGTCGGCAGATCACTTCTCCCAACAGATGCATGGAACAGCGTATCACCGCTGAAAAGGATACCCTCCTCTTCCACATAATAGCAGCAGCTGTCCGCTGTATGTCCCGGTGTATAGATCACCTGGAAGGTAAATCCTGCAAAAGACAGCTTTTCTCCTTCCCGCACCGGATTCGCGCCACTTAAGGTCATTCCCTTTGTATAAGTAGACGAAAGATTCACCTCCGGATCTTCCAGAATATTGTACTCCGCATCATAGACATACACTGGTACCGGATACTCCTTTAAAATCTCCGGCACACCCATCATATGGTCAAAATGTCCATGGGTCAAAAGAATTGCCACCGGCTTTAACTGTTCGCTGACCAGATAATTCCGCATCCTTTTGGAATATCCGCCCGGATCCACGATTACAGTTTCCTTCGTCTTCTCATTCTGTATAAAGTAGCAATTCGTTCCCAGTATGCCTGCTGCAAATGATTCTATCTTCATATTCTTCTACCCCGCTGTACGTTCTATATCAATGACATCCGGCAGCTGACGCAGCTTCTCAATTACCCTCGTCAGCTCCTCACGGCCATGGACGATAAAGCCCAGTTCAATCGTCGCCGTGCCCTGTTTGCTCGTCCGGACATTCATAGACTTGATATCGATCTTCATCTCCGTAAAGACCTTACTGAATTCCATTAAAAAGCCCTGTCTGTCTGTTGCAAACATCTTGATCTCTGCCATGTAGGTTCCTTCATTTCCGGCAACACCTGCATTCTCCCATTCGGCATCGATCAGCCTTACTCTCTCACCTTCCGACAGATGAATGATATTTACACAGTCAGTACGGTGAATGGTAAGCCCTCTTCCTCTTGTTACAAAGCCCACGATCTCATCTCCCGGAACCGGATTGCAGCACCTGGAGAACCGCACTGCAATATCATCAATCCCTTTCACCACAATGCCGCTCTTGGACTTTGCAATATGAACCTTATGCTTAGAAGCCTCGGATACCCTTTCCAGAATTTTCTCATCCGTCAGCTCCTCCTTATGATCCTTTCCATACTCTTCCACCAGACGGTTAACTACCTGACCTTCCTTCAGTCCACCGTGTCCGATGGCAGCAAGCACGGCATCCCAGTCACGGAAACTGTATTTCTGCTGTACGATTTGCTGGTACTTTGGCTTCAGCAGATCACTTAACACCAGAGATTTGGATTTACAATAATTGGAAATCAGTTCCTTTCCCCGGATGATATTATCTTCTTTGAATTCTTTCTTAAACCACTGATTGATCTTATTCTTCGCCTGTGTGCTCTTAACAATATTCAGCCAATCCCGGCTCGGGCCCTTCGAATTCTGGGAGGTCAATATCTCGATTCTGTCTCCGTTCTGAATCCTGTATTCAATCGGTACCAGCTTGCCGTTTACACGGGCACCTACCATCTTATTGCCGACCGCACTGTGAATGCTGTAGGCAAAATCCACCGGTGTAGAACCGTTTGGCAAATGCTTGACGTCACCATTCGGTGTAAAGCAATACACATCCTCTGCAAAAAGATCCAGATCCCCCTTTAGCAGTGACAGAAATTCCCGGTTATCACTGTCCTGCTGCCATTCCAGAATCTGTCTGAGCCAGCTCAGCTTCTCCTCTTCCTGTACCTTGATATTCTTCTTCCCATCATTCGATTCCTTATATTTCCAATGTGCCGCAATACCATACTCTGCTGTACGATGCATCTCCGCTGTACGGATCTGGATCTCGAAAGGCTGCCCCTGTGAGCTCATCAGCGTCGTATGCAGTGACTGGTACATATTTGCCTTCGGCATGGCAATATAATCTTTAAATCTTCCCGGAACCGGTGTATACATTTCATGAATGACGCCCAGTGCTGCATAGCAGTCCTTCACGGAATCCACAATAATCCGGACTGCGAACAGATCGTAAATCTGGTCTACCGTTTTATCCTGGTTGACCATCTTCTTATAAATACTGAAGAAATGCTTTACCCGTCCATTCACGGTTGCCTTTATCTTCGCATTCTTCATATGTGTCATCACTTCATCCACAATCTGGGCAATGAATTCTTCCCGTTCTGTTTTCCGGGAATTGATCTGCCGCACCAGATCGAAGAACACCTCCGGCTCAGAATACCGAAGGGCCAGATCGTCCAGCTCTGTCTTAATCTTGGAGATACCAAGACGCTGTGCAATCGGTGCGTAAATATCCATCGTCTCCCGCGCTTTTTCCTTCTGCTTATACGGCGGCCAGAACTGTGCCGTACGCATATTGTGCAGTCGGTCGGCCAGCTTAACAATAATAACCCGAATGTCCTTAGACATGGCCAGGAACATTTTCCGAAGATTCTCTGCCTGTACCTCCAGCTTATCCTTATCCTTGGAATAAGACAACTGCCCCAGCTTTGTGACGCCTTCTACCAGCAGTGCTACCTCATCGCCGAATTCCGCAGCCACATCCTCCCGTGTCATAACAGTATCTTCTACAACATCATGCAGGAGTCCTGACACAATCGTTTCCTTATCCAGCTCCAGATTCGCCAGGATAATCGCCACCCAGAGCGGATGAATGATATACGCTTCACCGGATTTTCTGAACTGGCCCTCATGTGCCTCTTTTGCCGTTCGATATGCCTTTTCCACCAGCGAGAGATCTTCAGCGGAAGGATGATACTTCTTGATTCGCTCAACTAATACTTTGTACAGCTCATCCGGATTCTGATAATCCTTCGGATCCTTTACCGCATGGCCATCCACAATATTATATGCTTTGATCTGTACCTCTCCTTTTTCCTCTGCCATAATATCCCTCCCTCAATTATCATTTTCTATTTTCCCGGATAGGAAATCACGCTTTCCACCGGATAGCCTGTCAGCTTCTTCCTTCCTTCCAGTCCTTCCAATTCCATCAGGAATACCACCTTCACTACTTCTCCGCCAAGGCGCTCAACCAGACGAATCATGGCTTCTGTGGTTCCGCCGGTCGCAATCAGGTCATCAATGATAACTACCTTCTGTCCCGGGCAAATGGCATCCTTATGCATCTCGATTTCTGCGCTCCCATATTCCAGCTCATAGCTTTCGGAAATCGTTTCTCTTGGAAGCTTTCCCTTTTTCCGTATCGGTATAAATGCTTTCTTTAAATTATAGGCAATCGGCATACCGAAAATGAATCCCCTGGATTCCGGTCCGACTACCACGTCAAATTCCATTCCTTCCAGCTTCTCCTGCATCAGGTCAATTGCCAGACGAAGACCTTCTGCATCCTCCAGAATGCTGGTCACATCCCGGAACAGCACTCCCGGTTCCGGAAAATCCGGAATACTGATTACATATTCTTCTATTGATTTCATAATACCTTTCCCTCTTTCATCCTGCAAAATGTACCCAAAAATAAAGTCTATTCCTTAGTATATCACTTTTTGTCGATTTTTCAAATCTTTTCCGACTGCTTTTCCTGTTTTAAGTACATTTTTACCTGTAATTCTGTATGATAATCTGCAGAGTTTTCCGGCCGCCATATTCATTGATTCCCGGATAATAGGTAATATCCATAACAGCACCTTCCACCCTGCCGTATTTTTTCTGCAGATATTCCTGAAACTGCTCTATATTGCCAAAATACATCGCTTCCATCACCATCTGATCCGGTCCCTGTATCTTAAGCTTCAGCACATTCCGGTTCCGTCCGAGAATCTGCATCTGCAGAATCTGTACCCTTCGTTCTGCAAAAACCGGTTTTCCATTTGCCTTTCCAAACGGTTCCAACAGGCTAAGTTCATGGATAAAGTGTTCTGTTACCGCTCCAAACGGCAGCTGCATATCGATCGAAACCTTTTCCGTTAAATCTTCTTCCGAAAGTGTCGTCAGCTGGTTCAGTCGTTCCCGGAACATCTCCAGATTCTCCCTCGGCATGGATAACCCGGCTGCCAGCTTATGACCGCCAAAATGTGTAAACAGCTCCTTACATTTATTCATTTCTTCATACATATGATATGCTTCGATAGAACGGCCGGACCCTTTTATTCCATTCTCGGCTTCTGTCAGAACGAATACCGGCTTATAATACCTCTCCCGAATCCTGCCCGCCACAATTCCGGCCAGACTTTCATGGCAGTGAGGCAGAAATATCACCAGTACCTTCTGCCCTTTAAGCTCTGTCGTTTCTACCTGTTCGATAGCTTCCTTCACCGCGGCCTCCGTCATTTCCTTCCGGCTGTCGTTCAGCGCCTTCAGTTCTGTCGCCAGCAGATCTGCTTCCTTTTTCGAACCCGCCTGAAGAAGCGCTAATGCACGCTTCGCTGTATCCAGCCGCCCGCCTGCATTGATGCACGGCCCCAATACAAAACCAATATGATAGGCTGAGAGGTGGCTGACATCAATGCCTGTACACTCAATCAATGCCTTGAGACCGTTATTTTTTGTCCGTTTCAGCATGTCCAGTCCCTGCTTTACGAAAATTCGGTTTTCTCCGATCAGATCCATGACATCCCCCACCGTAGCAATGGCAACATTCTCCATCAGATAATCCACATCATCCGCATCCTGCCCCATCACATCATACAATACCTCGATCATTTTATAGGCAACCGCCGCACCGCATAATCCTTTAAATGGATACAGGCAGGTCTCCCGCTTCGGATCCACTACCGCATCGGCCGGCGGCAGATGGTAGATCCGTCCGCTCTCCGTCTCCGTAAACGGTACCTCATGATGATCTGTCACGATTACCGTCATTCCCATACTCTTCGCATAGGCAATCTCCTCCGCCGCCGCAATTCCGTTATCACAGGTTACAATCGTATCTACCTCTGCTTCCAACGCCCGGTCGATCAGATCCCGATTCAATCCATATCCATCCTTGATGCGATCCGGAATATCCGTATCTACAACAGCGCCTAACCCGGCAAAGCCCTCCGATAAAATATAAGTGGCATTCACTCCATCGATATCATAATCTCCGATAATCCGAATCTTCTCTCCGTCCTGTATCTTTTCCTGCAGAATCTCCACCGCCCGATCCATATCCTTCATCAGCATACCGTCATGCAGGTCGGCTATCGTACCGTACAGATAGTCCTGAATCGCCTTTTCTCCGATCACATCCCGATTCCGGATCAGACTGGCCAGCCTTGGACTGATATGGAATTCCTTTGCAATCTTTTTAAAATCTGCGCCCTTTCGGAGCAGTACCCATTTCTCCATCGTATCCTACACCATTCTCCTTTCTTCCGAAAACCGTGGCATATATAAAAGTATTATAACGGAGGATAATAAAATTAACAAGTACATTCACTGACAGACAGCATTGAAAGGGTAACAGTTCATTCGAAAGACTGAACTGTTACGAGTTTTTATACTATTTTTATAAATATATTGCATAAATG
>DNJM01000066.1:16732-17623 GCA_003489085.1 Lachnospiraceae bacterium | reverse complement strand
ATATTGCATAAATGTATAAGATATTGTACGATTAATATATACTATTTTGCAAATACATTTATTGTTTCTAAGGATAGGGAGTGATACCATTGAACATATCTCAGGCTGGTCTTATATTTTTCAAAACCAACAAACTTTCAAATTTGAAAAAGGAGATTATCTGTGAGTAGAATTCTAAAAATAACATTTGTGATAATAGCATCTTTAACTTTAACGATTTCAACAGGGCTGAATGTAAACGCAGCTACTTCAGAAAAATATTCATATAATATCAGTAATACAGAAAGTAGCGAAATTTTACGTTATGTTGCTACTTGTCCTTATAGTTCTAATGGTAAACATCTTATGGGTGGTAAAGGAAATGGCTTTGCATACTACGGCAACACAAATGAACTGCGGATAACTGGTACAGCTTCTCAATGTTTTTATTGTAATCTTATACTAATTACTCAAAATAATCCTTTTCAGGTACCACAACCTGTTTTTGGTAATTGGGCAATAAAAGCAGTAGATGATCCTGTTACAACTCGTGTTATTATTCGTACATACGATTTCGGTTATAGTGGAACACATAATGATAGTTTTTCAATGGGATTTGAGTTTAAGCATTCTTATAAAATGGGGTTTACAAATTGAATAAAAATGTGAAACAATGTATTTTTATATTAATACTAGAAGCACTGCTCTGTGTGGGCTGCTCAAAAACTTTATCAACAGAAGCATCTGTCAGCCATGCGGCCAAAACAGTCATAGAAACGATAATGACATGCCCCAATCCAGATCTTTGTAATTCTGATATGATATTGGAAATTGGTCTGGATACAGAACCTTCTGAAGAAGAAAAAGCCAGAGCAGAAGCTGCTAACAAAGCCGCCATGGAAAAATGGGAAG
>DNJM01000066.1:15702-16461 GCA_003489085.1 Lachnospiraceae bacterium | reverse complement strand
GGGAAGAAGCAATCGGAGAATATTTTATTCCGAAAGAATTAGCGACATTTTTATCCACCGGCGGGGGAATGTCCTATCTTTCCTATGCCGAATTTTTTGGAAATGAAATCTCTGTCAAGAGTATGACACTAGAAGAGCAGACAGAAACTGCAGAAAAAGTCCATGTCATTCTTCTTGTCAATCATAAGGAAGAACAACAGGCAGAGGTTGAATTTTGGTATGATAACGAGGGTCTGATACGGCATGTCCTTCTCTCCGGATACATGGGAGAAACCGTCTCTGATTAGGGTATAAAATAATTTATGGTTTGATGGTTCATAGCAGATAAATCATATCACAAAAAAGGACTTCCGATTTACTTATGTAAATCAGGAAGTCCTTTTTGTTGCCGCGCATGCGATAAAAAGGTTTGTTTCACACCTCTACGCTTCTTTTACTGCACCTTTTCCAAGCTTCGTCTTCATCACATACCACAGTGCACCCGTAATACATACAGAAGAGTATGCACCGCAGACAATGCCGATCATAAGCGGAAGAGCGAATTCTTTAATGGAGCTGACACCCATCAGCCATAATATGAATACCATAACAAACGTAGTCAAAGAAGTATAAATACTTCTGGTTAACGTACTGACAATACTTCTGTTTACCAGTCCGGACAGCTTTTCATTATGTTTCTTCGTCTGCATTTCCTCTCGAATACGATCGAAAATAACGATGGTAGCATTGATAGAATATCCGACAATCGTCAGCATACAT
>DNJM01000066.1:9857-15475 GCA_003489085.1 Lachnospiraceae bacterium | reverse complement strand
ACGGATACGGTCAAAGATAACGATCGTCGCGTTGATCGAGTATCCGACAATCGTCAGCATACATGCGATAAAGGTTGTACCAACAGATACTCGTGCAATTGCATAGAATGCCAGTACAACAAGAACATCATGCAGCAGCGCTGCCACAGCACTGGTGGCAAAGCGAATATCCTTGAACCGTACCCAGATATAAAGCAGCATAAATATGGTGGCGATCACAACAGCTACGATAGCGTCATTACGCATCTCGGTGCTGACGGTAGAGCTGATATTTTCAGCGGTAATAGCGTCTTCTTTCGCACCAAACTGCTCGATCAGCGCCTGATTCAGTTCCTCTCTCTGCTCCAGACTCAACGTCTGCGTCTTAAAGATTACCTGATTGCTTCCTTTTACCTTTTGCTGCTGTACATTCTTGTCTCCTGTAATGCCTTCAATCACCGGAATGATCTCCGCATCAATTTCCTGGAGTGTATAATCCTTTTCAAATTCTACGCTGGTAGAAGTACCACCCTTAAAATCCAGACTATAGTTAAATGCATCATTTCCTCTGGCTTTATTGATTCCCATTGCCACCGGTCCGGAGAGGATCAGCAAAGCAGAGATAATAAAGAAGATCTTTTTCTTTCCAAGGAAATCGAAAGATAGCTTCTTTTCTTTGGTATGGTACAGCTTTTCATTTTTTAATCCAACTGCATAGAATGCAAAAATAATCAGACGAGTGATAATCAGCGCCGTAAACATGGAGATCACAATACCCATTGCCAGGGTCTGTGCAAATCCTTTTACCGATCCTGTTCCCTTTAATCCCAGCACCAGTGCTGCAATCAGGGTCGTAATATTACCATCCAGAATCGCTGACAAAGCTTTCTGGAAACCTGTTTTAAGTGCTGTTCTGACACTTCTTCCGGCATTCAGTTCTTCTCTGACACGGGCAAAAATGATTACATTTGCATCCACTGCCATACCGATAGACAGGATAATACCTGCGATGCCCGGCAGGGTCAGTGTCAGGTCAAATGCATTTAATGCCAGCAGAGTCAGCTCCGTATAAATTAAGAGTGCCAGACCGGACGCCAGACCCGGCAGCAGATATACGAAACACATAAACAGAATAACAATGCCAAGTCCGATTGCACCTGCTTTTAAGCTTGTGCTGATCGCTTCTTCTCCCAACTGTGCTCCAACTACGTTAGACCTCAGTTCTTCCAGTTCCAGCTGCAATCCGCCGATTCGAATGGTAGAAGCCAGATTGTCTGCTTCTTCATAGCTCGCCATACCGCTGATCTGTGCTCTTCCTTCTGTAATCTCCGCCTGTACATTCGGTACGCTGACAAATTTATCATCATAGTAGATACCGATACTGTCCTCATTATTCTCAAAAGCCGTTTTCGTAGCTTCTGCAAACTTTTCTTTTCCTTCATCCGTCAGGGTCAGATCTACAATATACTCTTTGGCGCCGGTTGTAGAATTCTCATTTTCACCAGCTGCTGCTGTTTTCACATCTGTACCGGTCAGAACAATAGAACCGTCTTCCTGCAGCTCTTCAATCGTCTTATTCAATGTTGTCGCTTCTGCAGAACCGCCGTACGTATAGTTCTGGTTGCCATCTGCATCCGTATGTGCGATAAAATACAGGGAGCCCGGCTTTCCCAGTTCCTCCAGCACCTTATTGGCATCGGATACGCCCGGAATCTCGATATTGATCCGGTCATCACCTTCCTGATATACGGTTGCCTCCGTACTGTACTGTTCTACACGCTTCTGCAGCTTGTAGATCGTATCTCGCATCTGTTCTTCTGTCGGATTGGCATCCTTTGTCTGATAGGTGATGCTGACACCACCGGCCAGATCCAGGCCCAACTTGATATTCTTTGCTGCGCCTGTTTCCGTCTTTCCGAATCCAACTGCTGTTGTATATCCCAGCAGTATGATCAGGGCAAAGACCAGAATCAGGCTCAGAATTCCTTTGCTTTTCTTCATAACCTACATCCTTTCTTCCGCCAGGGCCGCCTTGATCATAATCGCGCATTCCACACGTTTCTTTTCAAGCTCACACCCGATCTCATGTACATTTTTAATAGAGCCGCAGTACTTATACCCATTTGCTGCACAGCCTCCGCTGCAGTAAAATCTGGCAAAGCAATTTCTGCATGCCTCTTTTGTATAGACATTACAGTCCCGGAACTGATCCGCAATGTCCGGTCTGGTAATTCCCTCGTCTACATTTCCCATCAAAAATGCCTCATCACCGACAAACTGATGGCAAGGATATAAGTCTCCCCAAGGTGTTACTGCCAGGTACTCCGTACCTGAACCACAGCCGCTCATTCGTTTATAAATACATGGTCCTCCGGTCAGGTCAATCATGAAATGGAAGAAATTAAAGCCCTTTCCTTCTTTTTCCCGTTCGATTATGTATTTTGCCAGCTTATCATATTCCTCAAAAATCTGCGGCAGATCTTCTTTTTTAATCGCGTATTCCTCGGACTCTTCTCCTACCACCGGTTCAATGGACATCTGTTTAAATCCAAGCTCCGCAAAATGCTTCACATCCTCAGAAAAATCCAGGTTATTCCGGGTGAAGGTGCCTCGCACATAGTATTTTTCCTGGTTCCGGCTTTCCGCCAGCTTCTGAAACTTTGGAACAATCAGATCATAGCTTCCTTTTCCGTTTCTAAACGGGCGCATACGGTCATTGACTTCTTTTCTGCCATCCAGACTCAGCACGACATTATCCATTTCCCGATTGATAAAGTCCTGGATCTCATCATTCAGAAGGACTCCGTTCGTCGTCACAGTAAAACGGAAGTGCTTGTCATGCAGCTTCTCCTGTTCCCGTCCATAGGCTACCAGATCTTTTACTACCTGCCAGTTCATCAGTGGTTCGCCGCCGAAGAAATCCACTTCCAGATTTCTCCTGGTACCGGAATTGGCAATCAGGAAATCCAGCGCCTTCTTTCCTACTTCATAAGACATCATCGCACGTCGGCCATGATATTCCCCTTCCTCTGCAAAACAGTATTTGCATGCCAGATTGCAGTCATGTGCAATATGCAGACAGAGAGCCTTTACCACTGTTTTGCGCTTCTTTACATCCTCAATAATCGGTTCGTAAATATCTTTTGTAAAAAGCTTTCCTGCTTTTACCAGCTCTGTAATATCCTCCAGAGCCTCCTTCATTTCTTCTGCCGGATAGCGATCCGCAAGTTCCTTTTCCACCGTTTCTGCACAGTCTGCAATAGTCTGTACGGTATGGTCGCGCCCTTCCCGGTTCAGAACAGCAATGACATCGTACACCAGCTCGTCCACTATATGCACGGCCCCACTGTTTACATCCAGTACGATACGATATCCATTATTCTGATACTGATGAATCACAACAGCTACCCCTTTCTACTACAATGTATAAATTCTTTTCCAAATAATTTCAAGACAACGCCGGTAAGACGGACAGCCTGTGCCATCCGCCTCACCGACGCCAGATAATAAGCAGCGACCGAAGCCGCTGCTTTGATCTTCCAATATGTATGGATCCTATTTGCTGTGTTCGCAGGTCTGGTTTCCTACTGTACAGGATGTCTTACAAGCAGACTGACAGGATGTCTGGCATTCACCGCATCCGCCTTTTTTAATCGTATTGGTCAGTGTCTGTGTATTCAATGTCTTAATATGTTTCATCTCGGTTCCTCCTTGCGTATAATTTAAGATTACCGCGTATAGTATATCATATTCTATTCTGTTTTGAAAGTCCTTTTTTCAGGAAACCATGCCTCCCAGCATTCCGCCGCCTCCGCACAGGAAAAAGGTTGTTACAACCCCCATACCTTCCATTTCCATAGAACGATATACTCCGAAGGAAATCAAAAGCAAAAGCAGGAAATAGCATATTCCCACAGCCAGTCCCCACAGAAACCTTCTGTGTTTTACCAGCTTTCCGATCACGATTCCCCCGAAGAAAGTAGAGATAACATAAATCGATATAATACCGAAGGTCACCTTCTGCTCATCCAACTCCATCTTATAAAGAAGCACTGCCAAAAGAAGCAGCAGGCCTGCGGTGATAGCATAAGCAACCAACAAGGCCTTCAGCATTCCGACTATCCTGGTATCTCTTTGCAGTTTTCTCTCCATCCTTTCAGTCCCCCTTTACTTTTCTGATCTGATTCATTCCAAATATATGCATCTCTATTCATATTATGTGTCTGATCAGAAAAATATGACAAAACCGAAACCTTCTTTTTAAGACAGGTCCCTTTCTCCGTACCGGGAAGAGCCGGCACGGAGGGTCCTTTCCTGCCTGCTGCCTTAGGACTCCATCTGTCTTCCCAGAAATCCAGCCGCACACTGGGCCAGCATCCGCTCTGTCTCACCCAGTTTCTTTTTGGCATCCTTTTTCAGAAGAATCACAGCACCAACCGCATCCCCCTCACTGACAATCGGACAGATGACTTCTTCCGCGTATTCTCCGGTCTGCTCCATAGTAATCCTGACAAATTTCTTTTCACCGGCTGCAGCCAGAATCTGCTCTCTTCCTTCAATTGTTTTCTCCAGTTCTCTGCTGATCGGTTTTTCAGACAGGTCCTTTTTCCCCACACCAGAAGCTGCAATTACCTGATCCTTGTCCGTCACACAGACCAACAGACCTGTCGTCTGTGCCAGACTCTCCGCATACTGCCCTGCAAATATTCCCATCTCCCCAATCGGCGAATATTTCTTTAAGATCACCTGTCCTTCCCTGTCCGTGAATATTTCCAGCGGATCACCTTCCCGGATCCGAAGCGTTCTTCTGATTTCTTTCGGGATTACGACCCTCCCAAGATCGTCAATACGACGTACGATTCCCGTTGCTTTCATATAAAAATTCCTCCATCTGTAGATTTCATATCAGCTCTTGCTGATACTAGTATCTGTTAATAAAGGAATTTTATACCTCTGTACAGTTGATAAAATACTTCCTGTACACCTTTTCTATTTCCTATGGAAATTTGCATACGAATCGCTTATAATAAAATCCAGACATATATCACAAAGAGGAGGTACTATAATCATGAGTATGATTGATATCGTAAGAGCCGACATGGTTTCTGCAATGAAGGCAAAAGACAAGGATACGAAAGATGCCCTGTCCGCACTGCTTTCCGCACTGAAGAATAAAGCAATTGATAAAAGAGAGGATCTGACAACCGATGAAGAAATGCAGGTTGTATTAAAAGAGATCAAGCAGCTGAAGGAAACGATTGAAATGACTCCGGCTGACCGCACCGATCTGCTGGAGGAGTGTAATAAGCGACTGGCCGTTCTGGAAAACTATGCTCCGAAAATGATGGGGGAAGAGGAAATCCGCGCTGTCATTGAGGAAACTTTAGCAGAAGCCGGCATTGAATCCCCTACTGCAAAAGACAAGGGAAAGATCATGAAGGTTCTGATGCCAAAAGTAAAAGGAAAAGCAGACGGCAAACAGGTAAACGAAATTGTTGCTACTTATTTCAAATAAATTTACACAGCACTGTTTTTAAAAAGCAATGAAATAACCACTTCATCACAGGCATTCTGCAAATGAAGTGGTTATTTCAATTTCCCTGTATTATATCTTAATCTGTGTCCATTTTCCCTGTTTG
>DNJM01000066.1:973-9565 GCA_003489085.1 Lachnospiraceae bacterium | reverse complement strand
GTTTAAACCGGATAGAAGCAAACAGATATCTTGACAGCTGATCTGCCACAATCCCAAACCAGATACCTATGATTCCCAATCCTGCCGTATAACACAGCAGATAAGAAGCTGCCGTACGTATCAGGGTCACACTGACAGTCGAAGCAACCGCCGTATACAACGTATCTCCGGCGCCCCGCAGACATCCCATATAGATCACCTGTGCTACCTGCAGTACCACAATAAGGATCATCACCCGCATGATCTGAATGCCAATGGCAATAATCTCTTCTTCCTCAAAGAACAGGCTGTACAGACCTCTGGCTCCGAGGAAATAAATTCCTGCCAGAATCACAGAAATGCAACCTCCGATCATACGGCAGGTCCTGCCATATTCCTTCGCCAGCTCCGAATCATTCCTACCCAGGCTGTAGCCAATCAGAGCCACTGCAGTAGCCTGCAGTCCATCACCGAACGCAAAAGACAGGCTCAGAATATTCATACCAATCTGATGTGCCGCCATTGCCTGCGTTCCCTGCGCGGCTGCCATAATGGAAGTGCTCATAAAGCCGATCCGCATCAGAATCTGTTCAGCAAATACACTGTATCCTATATGTACGATTTTCTTCATCGCGTCCACGGCAGGACGGATCCTCTTCCGGATGATATAAGTCAGACTGACAAAATTGTCTTCATCCTTTACCGACCACAGACTCATTACGCTGGCCACTACGGTTCCAAGCACCGTGGCCAGAGCCGCTCCCCGGATTCCCAGCGCCGGGAATCCGAAATGTCCCTCGATCAGCAGATAGTTGAAGGTAATATTAATCAGGCTGGAAACCAGATTCGTCCGCATGGTAATCTTTGTATTTCCCGCACCGCGCTGTGCGGCATTGACGCCCATCTGCACACAATTAAAAATCATACCGCCCATGATAATTCTGAAATACAGAACTGCATCGGCATGAGTATCCGCATTCGATCCACAGAACCGGATAATCGGCTCTGCAAATGCTACAATCACAATACTCAGCACAACGGCTGCAATCAGAATAAAAGACAGAAAGGTCACAAAAATACGATTTGCCTCGTCCTTATTGCCCTCTCCTTTCCGCCGCGCAACCAATGCAGAAATAGACACATTCGATGCGAAAAACAAAGCCAGTCCCATAAATTTGGGCTGTGCTGTCAGCCCGACAGCCGCGACTGAAGATGCTCCCAGGGCACTTACCATCAGAGAGTCCAGAAGTCCTGCCAGTGCAGTAAAGAAAGACTCCAGCATGGCCGGCCATGCGATCTTCAGTGTTTTCCTGATATTTTCTCGATTGTATTGTGCCTTTTTCATGCTGCTCCTACTCTTCTGTTTCTTCTGCAGTCTTCACGGTTACACCCTGCTTCTCAAAGTCAATCCGTTTCAGCAGCTTTTTGTTCTCTGTGATCTTTGCCTCTTCCTTCCATTCGTTATACACTTCGGAAAACTTATCCTGCTGCCGCTGAGAGATAATTGTCTCTTTTTCATTCTCCGTAGCTTCTTCGTCGAAGTCAGTCACATATCTTGCTACATAATAGCCATTTGAAGCTTCAATCACATCCGTAGTTCCGCCGACGCCTGCTTCAAGCAGCGCCTTAACCACATCCTCTGTCGGTGCAGTACTCTCTTCATCAAAGGCAACCTCGCCCGGATTCAGTTCCTCTTCCTTTGCATAATCGTAGAAATCATCCGCTTTCTTGGCGCCCTTTGCGAATTCCTCGGCAGTCTTCTTCAGTTCCTCTTTTTCCTCATCGGACAGGGTCACCGTATTCCCATCGTCATCCGTTTTCTGGAAGGAGAACAGGACATATTCCATTTTTCCCTGCTTTGCTTCCTCATCTGAAACATTCGTATCCGCTGTTGCAATCACCTCATCATACACTTTTTTCTGGATCGTCATCAGCGTCAGAAGACGTTCCACAGAAGCCTGGTCACCGCTTACAACTTCAAGTGCCTCCTCCTCATTGGCTTCTACAAAACTCTTTGCCGTTTCCGTGATATTCGCCTTTTCCTCATCACTCAGGCTTACATCATAATCTTCCATATGATCCTCCAGAATGGTCATCTGCTCCAGAAGCTCCAGTGAAGTATTTTTCATGCTCTCTTCGTAATCCACGCCATCTGAGTCTTCCGTAGACCACATGGTGTCAATCCCGCCCATCATCTGTGCATAATTTGTCTCATATACCCCCTGCTGATACCGGATATAGAAGTTCACCACGCCCATCGGGATATCTGTATCATCCACGGTTGCTACTACCTTATCCGGGCTGACGCTTCCGCAGCCGGTAAGGGATGCTGCCGCCATGGCTGCCGCCGTCATCAGAATAACCGCTTTCTTTCCTGTCTGTTTCATATTGTCTTTACGACCTCCTTGGTACTTAGTCATTTTTTTATTATATCCTCTTTTTAGGGGAGGATCAATGATTTTATGTCATTTAAAATATTTTTCACAAGTTCCAGGACATTTTCATCCTTTTCCTTCTGGCTGCGCCCCTTCTTCTGATATTCAAAATACGGAACTGCCTCCGCTTTAAATTGCATAGCGCCTTTATATGATGCAAGAAGTTCCGAAATCCGTCGTACATCTACCTTGGCCTTTTCATACATGGTAAACCTGTACTTCTCGCCCTTCTGCTCTACTGCCACAATGTCCGCACTATGTGCCAGTGCTTTCAGCATGGCAATCTTCAGCAGCTGCTGTACCTTCCGCGGCGGATCTCCGAACCGGTCAATCAGCTCTTCCAGCATATCGTCCATTTCCTCCTCGGTCTCGATGCCGGCAATTCGCTTGTAAACATCCAGCTTCTGGAATTCATTTGCAATATAGGAAGACGGAATAAAGGCATCCACATCCAGGTCTATCGTCGTTGCGAAGCTCTCCTCTTCTTCTGTTTCTCCCTTCAGATGCCGCACAGCTTCATTCAGCATTTTACAATACAGATCATACCCGACGGCTTCCATATGCCCATGCTGCTCTGCTCCCAGAAGATTACCCGCGCCCCGGATCTCCAGATCCCGCATTGCGATCTTAAAACCAGATCCCAGATCTGTAAATTCCCGGATCGCAGCCAGCCTCTTCTCTGCCACTTCTTTTAGAAGCTTATCTCTCCGGTACAGCAGAAATGCATACGCCATCCGGTTCGAACGCCCTACACGTCCCCGCAGCTGATACAGCTGGGAAAGACCGAAGCGATCCGCATCGTGAATGATCATGGTATTGGCATTGGAAATGTCCAGTCCGGTCTCGATAATCGTCGTCGAAATCAACACATCAATTTCGCCATTGATGAAATCAAACATGATCCGTTCCAGCTGATGCTCCCGCATCTGCCCATGGGCAAATGCCACCACAGCATCCGGTACCAGCTTCCGGATGCGATCCGTAATCTCATCGATATCCTGCACACGGTTGTAGACATAATAGACCTGTCCGCCCCGCTGTATCTCCCGCTCGATTGCTTCCCGAACCATTTCTTCATTGTACTCCATCACATACGTCTGTACCGGCATCCGGTCCATCGGCGCTTCTTCCAGAATACTCATATCCCGGATCCCGATCAGGCTCATATGCAGTGTCCGGGGAATCGGCGTTGCCGTCAACGTCAACACGTCCACATTTTCCTTCAGCTTCTTGATTTTCTCCTTGTGCTGCACACCGAAGCGCTGCTCCTCATCAATGATCAGAAGCCCCAGATCCTTATAAACAATATCTTCACTCAGAAGTCTGTGTGTTCCAATCAGAATATCCACAAGCCCTTTTTTGGTATCCTCAATCGTCTTCTTCTGCTGTGCACTGGTACGAAATCGGCAGAGCAGATCCACCCGCACCGGGAATTCCTTCATCCGCTGCATGAAAGTATTATAATGCTGCTGCGCCAGAATCGTTGTCGGTACCAGATAAACTACCTGCTTACTGTCCTGTACTGCCTTAAAGGCCGCCCGAATTGCGATTTCCGTCTTTCCATAGCCTACATCACCACAGATCAGCCGATCCATAATCTTATTGCTCTCCATATCCTTTTTCGTAGCCTCAATCGCCTGAAGCTGATCCTCTGTCTCCTCAAATGGAAACATTTCTTCAAACTCTCTCTGCCATACCGTATCCTGGCTGTATACATACCCCTGTTGCTTCTGCCGGGCTGCATACAGAGCTACCAGATCCTTCGCAATCTCCCGCACCGCACTGCGGACTCTTGTTTTGGTCTTTTTCCATTCAGCGCCGCCAAGCTTGTTTAACTTTGGCTTCTTCGCATCTGCACTGGCATATTTCTGGATCAGATCCAGCTGGGTAGCTGGAATATAGAGATTTCCGCCGCCGGCATAGGCGATCTTGATATAGTCCTTCGAAACCTTATCCACTTCAATCTTCTCGATCCCCTGATAAATACCAAGTCCATGCGTTTCATGTACGACATAATCTCCTGCCTTCAGCTCAGAAAAGCTCTGGATCCGCTGTCCATCATACGTCTTCCGTTTCTTTTTCTTCCGGATCTTTCCGAAAATATCTGTTTCAGAAATCACCATGAATTTTAAAAGTGGGTACTCATACCCCTCCGTCACATGTCCATACGCAACCAGAATCTCGCCCGGCGCCACTTCCTGTTCCGGATCCTCGCTATAGAAGCTGCTCAGATTATAATCCCTCAGATCCTCTGCCAGACGCTGTGCTCTGGTTCTGGAGCCGCAAAGCAGAACCACCCTGTATTCCTGTCTCTTCAGGCGCTTCAGATCCCTGGTCAGGGTCTCAAAGCTGCTGTTATAAGGATTTACCCCCTTCGTTGTCAATGTAAATGTCCTGCGTACCCTGAACTCCGTACTCCGGGTTTCCAGAAGGGAAAATCCGATACTGCTGTATCTGTTCATCAGCTTTGCAACCTCTTCTGTAGAAAAAAGCTTCATCTCTTCATCGGATACCGCATAGCCGCTTTCGAACCGATTTGCCTGTGCCTGTACGAATTCCGCCTCTACTGCTTTTCCCTTTTCCAGCAGTCTGGCCGGCTCATCCAGAAATAAAAGTGTCTTTTCCTTTTCAAAATAGCTTAGAAAAGAGACTCGTTTTGCCGTTTCCTCCGGGAATTCCGTTGCCGGATATAAAATTATTTCCTCCAGGTTTTCAATCGAGCGCTGGCTCTCTACATCAAAAGTACGGATCGAATCCACCTCATCTCCCCAGAATTCAATCCGGACCGGAACCTCTTCGGTAAGCGGATAAACATCCACAATCCCGCCCCGAACGGCAAATTGTCCCGGCCCTGCAATCTGTACTTCCCGGTCGTAGCCATAGTACACCAGATCCCCTGTCAGCTTTGTCAGATCCACCGTTTCTCCAACAGCAATCCGGATCTGCCGTTCCTTCAGCTTCTCAAAAGGCAGCAGAGAATCCATAAAGCCATCATAGCTGGTAATCACCGTCATCCGCTCCCGCTCCATCCGGGCCTGGATGACCTCCATCCGTTGGCTGATCAGTTCCTTTCCACGTATATCCGCCTGGTAGAACAAAAGATCCTTCGGTGGGTAATAATACACATCCTCCGACAGGAATCGATATTCCTCATAGATTTCCTTCGCCTTTGACTCACTGGCGCAGGCGATAATCGTATAAGGACAGCCATCGCCAAATGCGTACATCATATGTGTCTTCTGGGAGCCGGTACATCCGCTCAGCAGGATCATTCCCGGCTCCTTCCTGCGTTCTTTGTAAATCTCCTCATATTCCGCCAGTTCTGTAAGCGGGCCGATCAATGCCTTCATATCAGGACTCCTTTGGATTTACCTTTTTATTATACTCATTCATTGCTTCATCCACCTGGCCATTTACCATCAGCTCAATAGCCTTCACAGCCCGGTCGTAACCTTCCTCCATCTGCTCACGCTCTGCTCTGGAAAAATGTCCAAGCACATAGTCAGCCAGATCATGCTGCTTCGGCTTTTCTCCGACTCCAATCTTAATCCGCTGAAATTCCGTCGTGCCGGTCTGTGCAATAATATTCTTGATTCCATTATGTCCCCCGGCACTCCCTTTCTTCCGGATCCGTATCTGTCCTACATCCAGACTGACATCATCAAAAACAACCAGAAACTCCTGCGTTTCATTCACCTTATAATACTCCAGCACACTTCGGATACTTTCTCCACTAAGGTTCATATAGGTCTGCGGCTTCACCAGAAGAACCTTCTGACCTGCAATGATCCCCTTCCCGCAGAAGGCCCGGTGTTTTCTTTCTTCTACGGATATATTATATTGATCTGCCAGCCTGTCTATGACATCGAAGCCAACATTATGCCTGGTTCCCTCATATTCTTTTCCCGGATTTCCAAGTCCAGCAATAATAAACATATCTTTTCCGCTCCTTCATCTTCATATCTGATTTTATGGTCCACTAATGTTTAAGAATACCATGAAGCGGTTTTCTCTGTCAAATACCGTATCCCTTTGTTTCCCATTTTTATGAATAGACTTCCACATTTTCACATATAGTAATACAAACAACCCCTTTTCAAAAACTATCAGGAAGATATAGGAGGCCTTTTATGAGTTCCAAAACCAAGATTGTCGTATTGCATATGAAAGAGATCATTTACACCGCTGTATTTGCTGTCCTTGGGATTCTGCTGATTCTTCTTCTGCTCTTTATGTTCGGGCCAGGTCATAAAAAAGAGGCTTCTGACACCGAAAAATACATGCCTGGTATGTATACCTCCAGTATTACTCTCAATAATACCGATCTGGAGGTGGAAGTGACAGTAGACGCATCCCATATCAATTCTATCCGTTTTATCAATCTGGATGAAACGGTAACAACCATGTATCCCCTGATCCAGCCGGCTCTGGAAGAAATCGCAGATCAGATCTATCAGAAACAGTCACTGGAAGATATTCAATATTCCGAAGAGAATCCCTATACTTCTCAGGTGATCCTGGAAGCTGTAAAAACGGCGCTTCAAAAAGCCCAAAAAAAATAAACCCGAACCGAAAAAACCTGACGAAACCGGAATTCTTCTTTTCAAATTTCCAGTTCTGTCAGGTTTTTATGTTGTCTGTCATCGGGCCTGCTTTCACTCTGCTGCCCTTTTTTCGGTCTATATACCCTTATCCCTCCACAATCAGATAACGGCCATCTGATAATGCAAATACTTCGGAAGTCTCTTCCAGCTCTTCTTCAGACATACCGGAAACATCCATTCCTGCCTCGTCCAGGTATTCTCTTACTTCCTGAATAGAGTCTACTACGACAGCCATACAGTCTTCCAGAAATGCTTCTGCTTCTTCCAGTGATTCTGCAACTGGCTCATCAAACAGCTGATTCTGCTTTTTTAAAAATGTTCTGAGACATTCTTCATCGTACTCGTACATCATATTCCCTCCTTACGCCCGTATTCCTGCTTACCACCAAGAATAAGGTTTCTCTTATAAAACATAATGCAGCAATTCCTGCGGTCTGTCAATCATAATTTTTGCTCCTGCTTCCTTCAGCAACTCTTTTCCCCGGAATCCCCAGTTTACACCCACGGTCTGAATGCCTGCATTCTGCCCTGTATGGATATCCACCTCTGAGTCGCCTACATACGTCGCCTCTTCTTCCGAAGAGCCAAGCCTCTTTATGATCTGCTCTGCCATATATGGATCCGGCTTTCTCGGATATGGATCCTGCTGCCCCTGTACCAGATCGAATACTCCTTCTCCAAATATTGTCTGAACTACATTCACTGCCTGCTGGTGCGGCTTATTGGAATGCACTGCAAGCTTTACACCATTTTTCTTTAATTCTTTCAAAAGCTCCGGAATCCCCTCATACGGCACTACAAAATCCGTACAGTGCTCCGCAAAGATCCTCAGATAGATCTCCATTGCTTCTTCCAGATGAACCAGCTCTGTATCTCCACATGCTCTTAAAGCACAGCTAATCTGATTTCTCGCGCCGTTTCCGACAAACATCCTGCACTGCTCCCGTGTGATGGATCCCATACCCAGCTCCTTAAGCGTCTGATTCGTTGAATATGTCAAAGAATCCAGTGTATCCGTCAACGTGCCGTCCAGATCAAAAATACAACATTTCATATTCTGTCACTCTCCCTGCAGACTAATTTTCTTTTATTATTATAGCCAACTTGCCAAAACGCGTCAATGCAAGAATCTTATCATTGTTTCCTCAAAAAAAACAAGCGCCGCCATTAAAATATGACTGCGCTTGCCGTGTGTATCCCGATACAGATCAAAATGACTGCAGCGATTTCCACTCTCAACAAAATTCCTTTTCTTTTTTCCGACCACATCTCTTCCATCAACCCCTTTATTCTTATTATATGAGGGGCCTGTCCGACTTATGCATAATATTTATGATATCTTATCCTGCCAGATACTGTTTCATTGTTTTCAATGCATTTTTTTCCAGACGGCTGACCTGTGCCTGCGAGATGTTGATCTCCGCTGCCACCTCCATCTGAGTCTTCCCCTGGAAGAACCGCATTTCGATGATATGGCGTTCTCTTGGATTCAGGTGATTCATGGCTGCCTGCAGCGACAACTCCTCCACCCAGTTTTCTTCTTTATTCTTCTTGTCGCTGATCTGATCCATCAC
>DNJM01000066.1:0-695 GCA_003489085.1 Lachnospiraceae bacterium | reverse complement strand
CTTGTCGCTGATCTGATCCATCACGTACATGGCATCGCCGTTATCGTTATATACCGGCTCCTGCAGACTGACCGGACTTTGAATTGCATCCATCGCAAACACAATCTCTTCTTTGGAGATCCCGATTTCGTCTGCAATCTCCTGCACCGTCGGTTCTTTCAGATGTTTCTTCATATAGCTTTCCTTTGCGTAGATCGCCTTATAGGCCGTATCCCGCAGGGAACGGCTGACCCGGATAGAATTATTATCACGCATGTACCTGCGGATCTCCCCGATAATCATCGGCACCGCATAAGTAGAAAACTTCACATCCAGCTCTGTATTGAAGTTATTGATCGCCTTGATTAATCCGATACACCCGATCTGAAACAGATCATCTGCATTCTCGTTACTGGCCGAAAAACGTTTAATTACGCTAAGGACAAGCCTTAAGTTTCCTTTGATGTATTCTTCTTTCGCACTTTCATCCCCTGCTTTAATTCTGGCAAACAAAGCTTCCTTCTCTTCTTCTTTTAAGAGCGGAAGCTTTGCTGTATTTACACCACATATCTCAACCTTATTCAGAGCCATAATCAGAATCCTCCTCGATCTACTGTCTAAGAAAATTCTGCTCACTCTGCCGGTGTCTTATTCTGTTTCACAGGAAAATAAAAAAAGTTTTAGACCTTGACAAATTCTTTAGGTTAGAATCGATG
>DNJM01000071.1:18567-18815 GCA_003489085.1 Lachnospiraceae bacterium | reverse complement strand
GGTATCCACATAAACCGGATACACAGGATCACATACGGCAATTTTATTTTCCAGAGAAAATAATTCCTGAATATTTCCAGAATCACATTTGGCTCCGTCCGATACAAAGATTTCATCAGCAGTAATTTCACAGCCTCTGACCTGATAATCTTCCTCCGCAATAATTTCGCGCAGGAAGCCATATCCCTGCTCCGGTGCATAACCGTGGAAGGTTGCTGCGTCTGCCATCTCATCCACCGCTTTATGCA
>DNJM01000071.1:18010-18252 GCA_003489085.1 Lachnospiraceae bacterium | reverse complement strand
GCTGTGTTACATCACCGATTCCCAGCCGGATAATGTTTTTCCCGGGATGCTCTTCCTGATAGGATGCAACCTTCTGTGCAATCGTAGAAAACAGGTAGTTTCCCTGTAGTCTGCTGAAATTCTGATTCATATTTACCATGACTGATGACTCCTTTTCTCTCTGGATTTTTTATATATGCTGCTTCCGGAAGACTTCCTAATCGAACAGCATCAACGTCAATACCATCTGCGCTGTTTCCACC
>DNJM01000071.1:15913-17690 GCA_003489085.1 Lachnospiraceae bacterium | reverse complement strand
CCATACTGCACTTCTGCAGATACCGATATGCTTCCGCTTCTGTCATATGATTCTGCTCTATCAGCAAAAGCTTTGCATTCTGAATATCATTTTCTTCTTTTTCAGTTCTTTTTCTAAGCTTTTCACGTTTTCTCTTCCGCAGTCTTCTGTCAATCTGTCCCAGCATCATTTGTACCGTATTGACCAGAGTGGCGGTCCGGAAAGGGGATTCAATACACATCACATCCGACCGGTATCCCGATGCATCCCTTACTGATCCCAAAACCAGCAGTTCAAACCCATCCGGAAGATTTTCCAGAAGCTGTATATAGTACATATCACAAAACCGGATTCCGCTGATGACTACACCGGCCTCCAGCTGGCTTACGGCGGCAAGAGCACCGGCACCCGTTGTAGTTACAGCTGCCGTCTCAAATCCATGACGATTCAGAATATCTCTGATCTGTCTGGCATTTTCCATTTTCGGTAATGCAATGATAATGCTGACCATATTCTCTGCCCCCGTAATATCGTTTTCTGTCTCGCCTTCCTGTAGATATCACTTTTTATCAAATCCGGTATAGATACTGTTCTACTTCCCAGTCTGTCACCTGCCGGATATACGTATTCCATTCCGTCTGCTTTCGTTCGATATATTCCTGGTAAAATTTCTCCCCTAATACAGTATGGATCAACGGATCTCTCCGCGCCTCCCCAATTGCTTCTTTCAGATTCTCCGGAAGCTCTCTTCCAGTTCGTAATATGACCTCATCCGGGTCAATCTGCTCCTGAATTCCTTCCAGACCTGCTTCCAGAATAACCGCCAGTGCCAGATACGGATTTGCAGAAGGATCCGGAAGTCGGATCTCTATCTGTGTTTCTTCCTGCCTGGCCGAAAGAAACACCATTGTATTTCTGCGTCTGGTCGACCAGCTTGCCTGCACCGGTGCCTCAAATCCTTCCACCAGACGTTTATAGGAATTAATCAGTGGATTCGTCACCACCATCATTCCTCTTGCATGCTTCAGCAGCCCTCCTGCAAACCAATATGCCTCTTCGCTGATCCCTTCTTCTTTATCCGGATCAAAAAATACATTCCGTCCGTTTTTCCGGAGCTTCACATGAATATGCATTCCGCTCCCCGGTACATTCTGCTTCGGTTTTGGCATAAAGGTTGCATGCAGTCCATGGCGCTTCGCAATCGCACGAACCGTTGTACGGAAGGTAACAATCTGATCTGCTGCCTTAAGCCCTTCTGCTTCTCTAAAGTCTATCTCATGCTGGGCCGGTGCCCCCTCATGGTGGGAAGACTCGATCTCAAATCCCATTTCTTCTAACGTCAGCACCATATCCCGTCTGGAATTTTCTCCCAGATCCAGCGGACTAATATCCAGATAGCCTGCTTTCTCATGCGTCGTTGTCGTTGGAAGTCCATTTTCATCCGTATGAAATAAAAAGAACTCACATTCCGGATCAGCGAAAAAATCATATCCTTCTTTATGTGCTTTCCTAAGCGAACGCTTTAAAATGTAGCGGGAGCTTTCTGAGAAAACGCTTCCATCGGGCCGGTATACATCACATAAAAGTCTCGCAACCTTTCCCTGCTGCGGACGCCATGGCAGAATGGTAAAGGTATCCGGATCCGGATACAGATACATATCTCCTGCATCCGCATCCTTCATCCCCTCTACCAGAGATACATCAATCGTACATTTATTATCCAGGGCTCTGGGCAGCTGCCCGGCTGTAATCGCTATGTTTTTTAAAATTCCGGACATATCGGTAAACTGCAGACGGA
>DNJM01000071.1:14929-15597 GCA_003489085.1 Lachnospiraceae bacterium | reverse complement strand
ACGGATAAATTCCACATCCTCTTCTTCTGCTTTCTGCAAAATCATTTCACGGGTCTTATTGTCCATATTGCTCTCTCCTTTTCTTCCTTAACTGCCGGAATCATAACATCCGTTTCATAGATATAGAAAAAAGGCGTACTTCATCAGGGTTTTCCTGAATTCAGAACGCCTTTGTCCATGGATGTAATTATAGCAATGACCAGGAGATTTGTCAATTTTTTTTATAAATTCGTATATCCCATCAGAGATTCATCTACCGCCCTTGCTGCCTCTCGTCCTTCTTCAATTGCCCATACCACCAGGGACTGTCCCCGGTGCATATCGCCTGCAGTAAAGATCTTCTTTTCCTTTACTTCATAGGCACCCGGTACTGTTTTCACTCTGCCGCGCTGATCCAGTTCTACTTCAAAGGCATCTGCCACATCTTTTCTGGCCCCGAGGAAACCGGCTGCGATCAGAACCAGATCTGCCTTAATCTTTTTTTCCGTACCTTCCACCGGTATCATCTGCATGCGGCCGGTTTCATCCCTGTTCGGCTCCAGTGAAATAACATGTGCCTCTGTCACAGCTCCTTTTTTATCTTTTTCAAATGCCGTCACAGTCATCTGATACATCCGGGGATCTTTCCCAAAAACGGCGATAGCCTCTTCCTGGCCATAGTCCGTTTT
>DNJM01000071.1:13771-14669 GCA_003489085.1 Lachnospiraceae bacterium | reverse complement strand
CCTGGCCATAGTCCGTTTTACAGATGCGCGGCCATTGCGGCCACGGATTTTCTTCCACACGTTCATCCGGCTGTTTCGGCATCATTTCCAGCTGCGTAACGGACTTTGCTCCCAGGCGGATCGCCGTCCCGACACAGTCATTCCCTGTATCTCCACCGCCAATGACCAGAACATGCTTTCCCTTTGCCGGAATATAAGTCCCGTCCTCCAACCCGGAGTCCAGCAGGCTTTTTGTCACGGATGTCAGAAAATCTACGGCAAAATAGATTCCCTTCGCATCGCGCCCCGGTACATTTATGTCCCTGGGCAGAGATGCTCCGCAGGCCAGAATGACACGATCATAAGACTGCAGAAGCTTCTGTGCATCCTCCTGCTTTGTAATGTTCCGGCTGACTTCAAACTGAATTCCTTCTTCCGCCATCAGCCGGAGTCTCCGGTCAATGATCTTTTTATCCAGCTTCATATTAGGAATGCCATAGCGAAGCAGTCCACCGATGCGGTCATTTTTTTCATATACGGTTACCCGGTGTCCTCTGCGGTTCAGATAAAATGCCGCTGCAAGTCCGGCCGGCCCGCTTCCAATCACCGCTACTGTTTTTCCGGTACGTATCCGGGGCGGTTGCGCGGTGACCAGACCATTTTCATAAGCATACTCAATGATCGCATGCTCATTTTCTTTCGTGGAAACCGGATCCGTATGCAGTCCGCAGGTACAGGCGGCCTCGCAGAGTGCCGGACAGACCCTGGAAGTAAATTCCGGAAAACAGTTTGTTCTCATCAGCCGTTCATATGCTTTTTCCATATCCTTTGTATAAACCAGGTCATTCCATTCCGGAATCAGATTATGCAGCGGACATCCGGATGCCATACCGCCAATCATCATGCCGGACTGGCAGAA
>DNJM01000071.1:13081-13470 GCA_003489085.1 Lachnospiraceae bacterium | reverse complement strand
GAAGGGTACGCCGCAGGCCATACATCTGGCTCCCTGCTCCTGCTGCTTCTTAAGTGGCAGGTAGGTGTGGAATTCTTCAAAGTTTTGAATCCGCACAAGCGGATCTGTCTCTTTGGAGGTTTCTCTGTGATATTCTAAAAATCCAGTTGGTTTTCCCATCTCCTCTTCCTCCTATTCCTTTGTCCTTGTGCTTTCATAGAATGCTTCGAGTCCCGCCTGATCCGGTGTATCTCCCATCTTTTCAAAATGAGCCATCAGACGGATCATTCTCTTATAATCATTCGGGATGATCTTTTTGAACTTAGGTAGCAGCTCCCGGAAGTGCTCCAGCACTTCTTTTCCTTTGGGAGATCCGGTAGCCGCCACATGCTCTTCGATCAAAGCTTTCA
>DNJM01000071.1:12612-12807 GCA_003489085.1 Lachnospiraceae bacterium | reverse complement strand
TTCGATCAAAGCTTTCAGCTCCTCAATATCATGCGTGGTTTCCACCTTTTCCACAGAAATCATAGCTTTATTTAAATTCCGGTACAGCTCATTCTTATCGTCCAGCACATAGGCAATACCTCCACTCATACCGGCTGCAAAATTCTTGCCGGTTTTCCCAAGGACAACTACCCGGCCGCCGGTCATATATTCACA
>DNJM01000071.1:11627-12303 GCA_003489085.1 Lachnospiraceae bacterium | reverse complement strand
CATATATTCACATCCATGATCACCGACACCTTCCACGACTGCCTTTGCCCCGGAATTACGAACGGCAAACCGCTCTCCGGCCACACCATTGATAAATGCCTTTCCATCCGTTGCGCCATAAAGCGCGACGTTTCCAATCACAATATTTTCCTCCGCACGGTATGCCGCATTCTTCGGCGGACAGACTACGATTTTCCCTCCGGAAAGACCTTTTCCAAGATAGTCATTGCTGTCACCGCAAAGAGACAGGGTCAGTCCCTTCGGAATAAAGGCTCCAAAGCTCTGTCCTCCGGCTCCATTGCAATGGATTACAAAAGTATCCTCCGGCAGGCCTTCTTTATAACGCTTCGTAATCTCAGACCCAAAGATGGTTCCAAATGTCCGGTCTGTATTGGTCACGGATATGCTGATTTCCTTCGGCTGGCCGGTTTCCAGATTCTTGCCTAATTCCTTCATCAGAATTCTCATATCTGCCGTCTCTTCCAGTCCAAATGTATAGACATGCTCCGGCGAAAATACCTGTCTTTCTTCTACCTGTTCCGGGCGGTACAATATTTCGCCCAGAACTACCTTATCCGCATGCGGCAGTTCCGTCTTCTCCTTCACCTTCAAAAGATCAGTCCGTCCCACCATTTCATCTATGCTGCGAACCCCCAGCTTCGCCATATATTCCCGC
>DNJM01000071.1:0-11363 GCA_003489085.1 Lachnospiraceae bacterium | reverse complement strand
GCCATATATTCCCGCAGCTCCTGTGCAATAAAGAGCATAAAGTTCATCACATATTCCGGCTTTCCGCAGAAACGCTTCCGGAGCTCCGGATTCTGGGTCGCAATTCCCATCGGACAGGTATCCATATTGCAGACACGCATCATAACACATCCTAAAGTCACCAGCGGTGCGGTGGCAAATCCGAATTCTTCTGCTCCCAGCAGAGCTGCAATCGCCACATCACGGCCGCTCATCAGCTTGCCGTCTGTCTCGATCATCACCCTTTGACGCAGTCCATTCTGAATCAGTGCCTGATGGGTCTCTGCCAGGCCCAATTCCCATGGCAGCCCTGCATTGTGAATGGAACTCATCGGAGCTGCCCCGGTTCCTCCATCGTAGCCTGAGATCAGAATTACCTGAGCCCCTGCCTTTGCCACACCTGCTGCAATAGTACCGACTCCAGCCTCAGATACCAGCTTTACGGAAATCCTGGCATCCTGGTTTGCATTTTTCAGATCATAGATCAGCTGGGCCAGATCCTCAATCGAATAAATATCATGATGCGGCGGCGGAGAAATCAGGCTCACACCCGGTGTAGAGTGTCTGGTCTTTGCCACCCACGGATACACTTTTTTTGCCGGCAGGTGACCTCCCTCACCCGGCTTTGCTCCCTGCGCCATCTTGATCTGGATCTCTCTGGCACTGACCAGGTAACGGCTGGTAACGCCAAAACGCCCGGAGGCAACCTGTTTGATAGCAGAACAGCAATCGTGCTCCGTACCGGCAGACTCCATTCGTTCATCGCTTTCACCGCCCTCACCGGTATTGGACTTTCCGTGCAGCCGGTTCATGGCAACTGCCAGTGCTTCATGTGCCTCCTGTGAAATGGAGCCATAAGACATAGCACCTGTTTTAAACCGCTGCACAATGTCCTCTGCACTTTCTACTTCATCAATCGGAATACTCTTTTCCGGGTAATTGAATTCCAGGAGACTCCGGATCGTTCCGCAGGACTCCTGATCCACCAGCTGTGTATACTCCTGGAACTTCCGATAATCCCCCTGCTTCGCAGCTTCCTGCAAAAGTGAAATCGTCTGCGGCTGGTAACGATGCACCTCTCCGTCACGGCGCATTTTGTGCAGTCCCAGGCTTTCCAGCGTCAGATCCGTAGATAATCCCAACGGATCAAATGCCCTGGAATGCAGCGCTTCCACATCTTCCTCAATATCCTGCAGTGTAATACCACCGATCCGGCTGACCGTACCGGTAAAATATTTATCAATCACTTCCTGAGAAATGCCGATTGCCTCAAAAATCTGTGCTCCCTGATAGGACTGCACTGTAGAGATTCCCATCTTAGATGCAATTTTTACAATGCCTCCTAAAATCGCCAGCGTATAATCACTGACTGCCGCATAATAATCTTTTTCGATCTGTCCGCTTTCTACCAGATCTTTAATCGTATCCTGCACGAGATAGGGATTCACCGCACATGCTCCATACCCCAGAAGAGCTGCAAAATGATGTACCTCTCTCGGCTCACCGGACTCCAGGATCACTGCCACAGAGGTACGCTTTTTCGTCTTTACCAGATGCTGATGCACCGCTGAAACAGCCAGCAGGGAAGGAATCGGTACATGATTTTCGTCTACCCCTCTGTCGGACAATATAAGAATATTTGCACCGTCATGATGCGCCTTATCCACCTCTACAAACAGCCGGTCCAGCGCACGTTCCAGCCTGGTACTCTTATAATAGGTAATCGGTACCACAGCCACTTTAAAGCCTTCCACCTTCATATGCTTAATCTTCAGCATATCCGTATTCGTCAGAATCGGATTATTGACCTTCAGAACCTGGCAGTTTTCCGGCTTCTCCTGCAGCAGATTGCCATCTTTTCCAATATATACTGTCGTACTGGTCACGATCTTTTCCCGGATGGCATCAATTGGCGGGTTCGTTACCTGTGCAAACAGCTGCTTGAAATAATGAAATAATGGCCTATGCTTTCGGGACAGCACAGCCAAAGGTGTATCCGTTCCCATAGCCGCCGTTCCCTCGGATCCGTGCAAAGCCATATTACGGATAGATTCCCGACACTCCTCATAGGAATATCCAAATGCCTTCTGCAGCCGCAGAAGCTCCTTGCCCTTATAGCATACTACAGGCCGATTCGGAATCTTCAGACTCCGCAGTTCCACCAGTCCACTGTCCAGCCATTCACCATACGGACAGCGCTGTGCATAATGCTCCTTTAAAACATCATCATCGATAATTTCACCCTTTACGGTATCCACAAGCAGCATTTTCCCTGGATGAAGGCGCTCTTTCTTAATGATCTTCTCTTCCGGAATTGGCAATACTCCGACCTCAGAAGACAGAATCACTTCGTCATCACTCGTCACATAATATCTGGATGGACGAAGTCCATTCCGATCCAGCACAGCTCCCATGACATCGCCATCGGAAAACAGAATGGAAGCAGGCCCGTCCCATGGTTCCATCATCGTTGCATAATATTGGTAAAAATCCTTCTTTGCCTGAGACAGACTGTTGTTATGATCCCACGGTTCCGGTATCAGCAGCATCATGGCAAGCGGCAGCTCCATCCCGCTCATCACCAGGAATTCCAATGTATTATCAAGCATCGCCGAATCAGATCCATTGGTATCTACTACCGGCAGAATTTTGTGCATAGCATCCTTCAGATAAGGAGACTCCATCGTCTCCTCCCTGGCCAGCATCTTATCTGCATTGCCCCGGATGGTATTGATCTCTCCATTGTGCACGATGAACCGGTTCGGATGCGCACGCTGCCAGCTTGGATTCGTATTGGTGCTGAACCTGGAATGAACAATGGCGATTGCCGACTGATAGTCCGGATCCTGCAAATCTGCAAAAAATGTCCGCAGCTGTCCGACCAGAAACATTCCCTTATAAACAATCGTCCGGGAAGACATGGATGCCACATAGGTATTATCATTGCTCTGTTCAAATTCCCGCCGGGCAATATACAGCAGCCTGTCAAACGGCAGTCCCTTTTCTACCTCTTCCGGCTTCTGAATCAAAGCCTGCATAATGCACGGCATACAGCTGCGTGCACGGCTTCCCAGGACCTCCGGATAAACCGGAACCTCCCGCCAGCCGATCAGATGCATGCCGCCTTTCTCCAGAATGATTTCAAACATCTTTTTTGCCTGGCTCCGTTTTCTCTCATCCTGCGGGAAAAACAGCATGGCAATTCCATATGCCCTTTCCTCCGGCAGCTTCATACCTGCCTTTCGAGCTGCTTTTTTAAAAAACGCATCCGATATCTGAAGCAGAATTCCAACGCCGTCTCCTGTCTTTCCCTCCGCGTCCTTTCCTGCGCGGTGTTCCAGATGTTCTACAATATGAAGTGCCTTTTCTACTGTCTGATGTGTCTTCCTTCCTTTTATATTCACGATTGCACCGATACCGCAGTTATCATGCTCAAACTGCAGTCGGTATAATCCTTTCTGACAATCCGCTTTCATGGTCCGTTCAACTCCTTTTACTTATTCTGATACCGGTCTGCCGCCGCAATAAATCCACGGAAAAGCGGATGTGCCCGGTTCGGCCGGGATTTGAATTCCGGATGCCCCTGTGTAGCTACATAGAATGGATGCTCCTCCAGCTCCATCATCTCGGCAATCCGCCCGCTTGGAGACAGCCCTGAGAATACCATTCCAGCCGCTTCCATCTCCGCTCTGTAATCGCTGTTGACCTCATACCGGTGACGATGACGCTCTTCAATTTCCCTGGTTCCAAAAAGCTCGTAGGCCCTGGTTCCTTCCTTCAGCACACAGGGATAGGCACCCAGCCGCATTGTTCCGCCAATATCCTCCACCTCATTCTGCTCCGGCATTAAAGCAATCACCGGATGGGTGGTTTCCGGATCCAGTTCGATGCTGTTTGCATCCTTCCATCCCAGCACATTGCGTGCAAATTCTACAACAGCCATCTGCATACCAAGGCAGATACCAAGGAATGGAACCTTCTTCGTTCTCGCATACTCCGCTGCCAGAATCTTTCCTTCCGTTCCCCTCGTACCGAATCCCCCTGGAATCAAAATACCGTCAACCCCCTGAAACAGCTCCGCTGCATGCTCCTTCGTTACCGTCTCAGAATCGATCCAGACCAGCTTCACATCAACTCCATTTTCTATACCGCCATGCTTCAGCGCCTCTACCACACTCAGATAGGCATCGTGCAGCTGAATATATTTTCCTACAATAGCAATATTCACAGTTCCCTTTGGGTGTCTGAGCCGTTCTACCATCTGCTTCCAATCTGTCAGATCCGGTTCAGGGCAGTCAATCTTAAGACATTCACAGACCGCCTGCGCCAGATGCTCCCGCTCCATGGCAAGCGGTGCTTCATACAGATATTCCACATCCAGATTCTGCAGAACATGCTCTTTCGGCACATTGCAGAACAGAGCGATCTTGCTCTTAATATCCTCTGTCACCGGATGCTCCGAACGGCATACAATAATGTCCGGCCAGATTCCCATTCCCTGCAGCGCTTTTACACTTGCCTGCGTTGGTTTTGTCTTCATTTCTCCTGACGCTTTCAGATAGGGAATCAATGTTACATGAATCAAAATAGCATTTTCATGTCCTACATCATGCTGAAACTGCCGGATGGCTTCCAGAAATGGCTGGCTTTCGATATCGCCGACCGTACCGCCGACCTCAATGATCGCAATCCGGTCCTCTTCTCCATGATAAAAGCGGCTCTTGATCTCATTTGTAATATGCGGAATCACCTGTACCGTACCGCCTCCGAAATCTCCATGCCGTTCCTTTTGCAGAACTGACCAGTATATCTTACCTGTCGTAACATTAGAATTCCGATCCAGATTCTCATCAATAAATCTTTCATAATGTCCCAGATCCAGATCTGTCTCTGTTCCATCATTTGTCACAAAAACCTCCCCATGCTGAATCGGATTCATCGTCCCTGGATCCACATTAATATAGGGATCGAATTTCTGCATCGTCACCTGATAGCCTCTGGCTTTCAACAGTCTGCCAAGCGATGCTGCCGTAATGCCCTTTCCCAGTCCGGATACAACTCCTCCCGTTACAAATACATACTTTACTGCCATGTTCCTTCCTCCTTATAAATAAAAAAGTGTCGAATACTCCTACCGCACTAATAAATAATAGAAGTTCGACACCTTTGTCCTGATACAATATGTAGTTCAAATGAACGCAGAAACACTTCTGCTTCCAAAAATATGGTATTACTATATCCCATTTCACTCCATTTGTAAATCCCTAAATTCAAAAATTTAATACTGGTTTTTTTAAAAAAAGATTGACATTTTTTTCAAAATGAGTATACTTACTAACCATAAAGCAAAGGCGCTTTGGATGATGAGTCCAAGGTGCCTTTATTTTTTTACTGTCAGACATTCACGTAGAGGTCCTGAACCTTTAAAAGCAATTTGAAAGGAGCGGTTATCTATGACCCAAAACATACCCGAATTATATGGAAGTCTCGTATTTAGTGATAAAGTAATGCGAAACAAGCTTCCGAAAGATGTTTACAAGGCATTGCGCAAAACGATTGAAAATGGAACCCATCTGGAGCTGGACGTAGCAAATTCCGTAGCCGTAGCTATGAAAGAATGGGCAGTAGAAAATGGAGCGACCCATTTCACACACTGGTTCCAGCCAATGACAGGAATTACTGCAGAAAAGCATGACAGTTTTATTTCTCCGACCGGTTCCTGCGAAATCAACATGGATTTCTCCGGAAAAGAGCTGGTAAAGGGTGAGCCGGATGCATCCAGCTTCCCCTCCGGCGGCCTTCGCGCCACATTTGAAGCACGCGGCTATACTTCCTGGGATCCTACTTCACCGGCATTTATTAAAGATGGTACCCTTTATATTCCGACTGCATTCTGTTCCTACAGCGGAGAGGCTCTGGACAAAAAAACTCCCCTGCTGCGTTCTATGGAAGCCTTGAGCCAGGAGGCCGTTAAAGTTCTGCACCTGCTTGGGAAAACCGATGTCACACGGGTAACCACCACCGTCGGCGCAGAACAGGAATATTTTCTGGTAGATAAGGATCTCTATGAACAGAGAAAAGACCTGATCTTCTGCGGCAGGACACTGCTGGGGGCGCCGGCTCCAAAAGGACAGGAGATGGAAGACCATTACTTTGGATCCTTACGTCCGCGTGTGGCAGCATATATGCACGATCTGGACGAGGAGCTCTGGAAGCTCGGCATTCCTGCCAAAACCAAACATAATGAGGTTGCTCCGGCTCAGCATGAGCTTGCGCCGGTTTTTGAAACAGCTAATGTTGCCGTTGATCACAATCAGCTTACCATGGAGATCATGAAGAAGGTCGCTGACCGGCATCATTTCGTATGCCTCCTGCACGAGAAGCCATTTGAAGGGATCAACGGAAGCGGCAAACACAACAACTGGTCAATGACTACCAACACCGGCCTCAATCTGTTGGATCCCGGAAAGACTCCCGCGGAAAATACACAGTTTCTCGTATTCCTGACTGCTGTAATCGCCGCTGTGGATGAATATGCGGACCTGCTGCGTACGTCTGTCGCTACTGCCGGCAACGATCATCGTCTCGGCGCAAACGAAGCCCCTCCGGCAATCATATCCATGTTTTTAGGTGAAGAGCTTACTGCCGTGATTGACTCCATTCTCAATGACACCTATTTTAAGAATCAAAAAGCGATTCAAATGGAAACCGGAGCAACCGTCCTTCCTCATTTTATGAAAGACACTACGGACCGGAATCGAACCTCTCCATTTGCATTTACAGGAAACAAATTCGAATTCCGTATGCCTGGTTCTTCTTTATCCATGTCCGGTCCGAATGTCATTCTGAATACTGCAGTTGCAGAAATGCTTTCTCACTTTGCGGCCAGGCTGGACGGTGTTCCCGCCGATCGTCTGGAAGGAACCGTACATGAACTGGTAAAGACTTCTCTGGAAAAGCATAAAAAAATTCTCTTTGACGGAAACGGTTATACGGATGAATGGGTGGAAGAAGCAGAAAAACGCGGCCTTTTCAACCTGAAATCCACACCGGAGGCATTAACCTGCTTTACTTCTGAAAAGAACTGTGATCTCTTAATCCGTCATAGGATCTTTACCAGAGAAGAGATTCATTCCCGATACGAGATTCTTCTGGAAAACTACGTAAAGACCATCCACATCGAAGCCAGAGCCATGCAGGAAATGGTACAAAAAGACTTTCTGCCTTCCTGCCTGTCCTATATGGACCATCTGGCAGAAACGGCGATCCGGAAACAGAAGCTATCTGCTTCCCTTTCCATTGCAAGCGAAACAAAGATCCTGAAAACACTGTCCGATCTGACCGAACAGATCTCTGAACGTCTCTCTGCTTTGACAATCCATGTATCCGAAGCAGAAGGAATGTCTGATGTATTAAAGGCTGCCTACGACTACCAGAGTATCATTCTGACAGATATGGAAATGCTTCGCAGCGTCTGTGATCAGTCAGAAACTTATCTGCCGGATCAATATCTGCCATATCCTACTTATAACAAATTACTTTTTTCTGTATAAATTCTTTGCCGATGAGAAATGCCCGGTCTGCCCTCACACAGAACCGGGCATTTCTCACTGATGGCTCCGGAAAAGCATTCCTTTAAAAATCAATACCGACTTTTTTCTTGAGTTTTTACCCAAAATGTGATACATTAGTACACGGAATATATATCTGCTGCAGTGCCGGAGCGGCTGAACGGCACGGTCTCGAAATCCGTTGGTTCCGCAAGGACACGGGGGTTCAAATCCCTCCTGCAGCGTCATGAGGGAGCTGTCGCACCAGGAAATTAGTGCGACAGCTCCCTTTCATTTTGATTACCCATTATCTGTCAAAATGAGCGCTTTGCTTATGGGTCACATCGCCCCGGATGCGTTTTCAAAAGCTTCCGTATGAGTTCCACGCTGCCTACGTGATAACCGCTGCAGGCATAAATGCCAATCCATTCCGGCGCTGTAACCAGCAGAAACGGCAGCTTATCCGGATCCACGTACATTCTGCGTGCAAGCGGTTCTACGACTTCCTCAAATGACACATAGGCAATACGAATATCCGGAATCGCTGTGAGCACCTTCTGCAGGGTTGTATTCTCCAGTGCAGCAGTATTTCTCAACAGGATATAAAAAGGAACGTCCAATTTTCGCAGGATAACCTGTTGTTCCAGCATTTCATTCAGTACATGCTCCGTCGGTTCCTGCCCGACTTCCAGAAATGCAAAGATATTTTTACTCTTTCCGGCCTGCAGCGCCGCTGACACTGCCGTTCCATCCCTTTCCAGCGTAAAATCCTCCAGGGAATTCGCCACCAAAAGCTCTTCCGACCTGCCGCTTCTCTGCCGCAGCTCCACCTCAATTGTCTCTCCGCTCCGGAGCCGGAAAAGGTACTCCGAAGCCAGCTGATTTCCATTGGGAAGGCGATTGGAAGTCAGAAGACGATAGATTCCCGGCTTCAGCTCCAATTCCATGTCCTTTTCTGCAATCCTCAGCCCTTCATAGGACAGCGTCACAAAATGTCCTTCCTGCAGCTGTGCAATCGTCCAGGACTGATAATAGTTCCAGATCTCGCCCTCCCTTCGCTTCAGGCAGAGCCTGCCTGGTTCAACACAAAGCAGGAGATTTTTCTCATCCGATATCGGGACAAATGAACCATTCCGATACATTTCCGCCTCTTTGCTGACCGGATGAATTCTCGCAGGGATTCCCAAGGTACGGCAGATTGCCACAAACAGAATCTTCTGGCTCATCAGATTTCCAAAGCCAAGCTTCAGGATATCTGCCGGAGCAGAATATAACGTACTGTAATCTTCCCTTTCGTCATAGGTAATCGTATGCTTTATATATTCCCAGATGGATTCCGGATTCGACACAAACCGATCCAGTTCTTCTGCAGAAAAGTAATTGCGGATCGTATCCCTGTAAGCCGTCAGTTCTTCCAGATAAATTCTCGGGCAAAGGATTGCATCCCTGTATATATCCAGCCTGTCTTTTGCTTTCCATTCCGCACCATACTGAAAGGCACCCTGCAGATGATGCTCCAGTATGTCCGCACTTACATCTTTATAGTCTTTCTGCGCCAGGCTGTGCAGCAGGATCTTTCTGTCCGGATTCTCATCTGCCTTTAGAAAATGAAAAATCTCCTCAAAATTTCCTGCTGCCTCCCGCAGCATTTCCTTCTCCTGCGGATAGCCTTCCGCAGCTTCTTCTCTATAATATCCCTCGATCCGTCTCTTTCGCAGAATTTCCGCCTCTTTTCTCTTCCGGCGGTTCCTTTCCCTCTGTTCTCCGGTAAGTACCATCGAACGCAGCGGTCCCTCTGTGGGAGCCTCTGCATCTATGTCTGTCCACACTCTCCTGTCTGCCCCTGCTCTCCAGGCGGCCTCTTCCATCAACACTATGGCAACATCCGACGTATCCCTTATGTTTACTGACGCTTCACAGACCGCTCTCTCCTTTCTGACCCACAGATGCACCGTTCCCAGACCAAGCCGGATCGCAGCCCTTCCCTCTGTATCCGTATAAAGCTCCGCTATACTGCTGTATTCTCCACTGTTTAATACTTCCACGGCAATCTGCGCCTGTATGGCCGGGCCTCCATCTTCCTCCCGTACCTGTATCCGCAATTCCTTCGTTCTGGCATACGCCGGCGTGATATTATAGAAGGTAAGCAGTTCCCTTTTTCCCAGACAAATCTCTCCCAAACCACTGCCGTAGTCCGAAAAGTTTCTCGTATGTATCAAAGGCGCCCTGGAGGCAGCACCGGTAAACCAGCCTCTATCCAGTACTTCCTCCGGTTCACAGGCTCCCAGAAAATGCCATTTTCCCTCTATATACACTTCTACCCATGCGTGATTGTCATCGCAATGCGCCCATCTCGGCGTATAGACCTGTCTGGCCGGAATCCCCACACTTCGAAATGCAGTCACTGCAAAAACAGATTCCTCTCCACAGCGCCCCTTTCCGGAACGGTATAGCGTCAGCGGAGAAATCGTGCGCAGATCCGATGCTTCATAGGAACCATTTTCTGCACACCAGTAATTGATCTCCAAAACCGCTTCCTGCACAGATTTTCCCCGGATTCTTTCGATTAGCTGCTCGTAAAAAAAGCGACGACAATCCTCTATCTTCTCCGAATTGATTCGATAGTATAAAATGTGATGCAAAAAAATCTCCTCCGAAAGCCCTCTGCACCATTCCATATCCCGATATAGCATAAGCGAATGCCGTACAAATCCCAAAAACACCTTGAACTCATATGCCGCTGCATCCCCCAGCGGCATCGTGCCATAAAAAAACTGCATCAGAATCTGTTCTTCCGGGGTACACTGCATAAGCTCTTGCTCAATCTGCTCCCCTGCAGCTCCTAAGAACGGGAGCCGCCTGTGGTACTGTCTCTGTGCATATTCCTGCAGCTGCCTTGAAAACATGTTATTCCCTCCCTGCCTGTTTTTCCATCATTTTTCCCATAAGGACCTGCTTTGCCGCACGTATCTGACTTTCATCCGTACGGAAGATATGGAATTCGTTAATCCCCGGGATTCCCATATGCACATGCTCCTTCCGATACTGCATACCGCTGCTTACGGTCTGCTTTCCGGACATATGAAAGCTGGATGCGTGAATCTCATCCGCCAGCCGGCAGATCACTTCCGCATTCACACCACTTCCCACCAAAATCTCAATCCGCTCGTCGGCCTGCCGGATCAGCCTCTCCAGAACCGCCTTTCCTTCCATACAATTGTCCCGCTGTCCGGAAGTAAGAATCGTATCAATCCCAAGTACAATCGACTCCTCCAGCGTCTGATAGGGATCCCGACATACATCAAATGCCCTGTGAAGCGTCATACGGATTCCGTCTGCTTTCTCCCGAAGCAGCTTCATTCTTTCCAGATCCAGGCTGCCGTCCGCCTGTAAGCAGCCGACTACCACGCCATCTGCTCCCATCTCTTTAAACATCTGTATGTCCTCCGCCAGCATTCTGTATTCCGCATCCGTATACAGGAAATCACCGAATCTCGGCCGGAGCAGCACATGCAGATCAATACTGCATGCCTCCCGGATTTGTCTGAACTGACTCACGCCCGGTGTCGTTCCTCCCAAAATCAGGTTCGCACATACTTCCAGCCGGTCAGCTCCTCCTCTTTGTGCTATCACTGCGGATTCTACTGAATCCACACATACTTCCAGTCTATACTTCATTCCTTCTATTCTCCTGCCTGTATCTCCAAAAAAAGTCCGCTGCAGAAAGCCTGCAACGGACTGGCATACACTACTTATTTATTATATTTATTCAAATACAAACAAATAATTTTCTTA
>DNJM01000174.1:9705-21870 GCA_003489085.1 Lachnospiraceae bacterium | reverse complement strand
TATTTGTTTACATTTTGAAAAAAGTGTGCTATGATTCAGATATCGAAAGTTTCGTTTGTTAATCTAATAAATTACGAAAAGAAAAATAATAGCGATAAAAAATATCTTTGAGTAATCTGTTGATTAACTGTATGCATGCATTGAAAGATCAAATGTCCGGAGAGGAAGAAGAAAAAGAACAGAGGAGGGATTTTATGAGTTCAACAAAGCAACATCAACAGCCTACATCAGCAGCCTTTTTTATAAGACTGTTCATACCATTTGCATTGGCATTTTTTATGTCGTGCTTATTGAGAACGATTAACAGTGTGTTATCTCCAACTTTTATTGAAACATTTCATATGAGTGCCAGCAATCTTGGAATGATGACAAGTGCATATTTTCTAAGTTTTGCAATTGCACAGATTCCGCTTGGCGTATGTCTGGATCGGTATGGCCCGGGAAGAACACTTTCAGGATTTATGCTGTTTGGCGTATTAGGATGTGTAGTATTTGCTGCAGCACCGAGCGTAACATTTTTATTTATCGGCCGTGCGCTGGTAGGTCTCGGTGTATCTGGATGTCTGATGGCGGCTTATAAGGCATTCGGTGACTGGCTGCCAAAGGAAAAATTACCTATGTATAACAGTCTGGAGTCCTTTGTCGGCGGCGTCGGTGGTATGGTAGCCACAACTCCCATTAATGCAGCTCTTGGATTTATCAGCTGGAGAGGTGTATTTCTGGCACTGGGAGGCTTAACACTGGGCGTAGCTATACTGCTCTTTTTCTCACCGCGTCATCCAGATGAGGTAAATGTAGGGGAAAATATTCAGCAGCAGTTTAAGGGTACTTTGAAAATAGCAGTATCCGGGAAATTCTGGAGACTGGCTCCCATTGCTGTATTCGGCCAGGCAATCTATCTTGCGTTGAATTCGCTTTGGATTGGCCCGTGGTACCGCGATGTATTTCACAGCAGTCCGGAAAATGTGCCGAATCTGTTATTTATTTGTTCCTTTGCCATTACGATAGGTTATCTGATCAATGGATTTGTTGCAAATTTCCTGAAAGCCAAAATCGGTATGAAGGTTATTAACGTGACACTGATTTCCATGAGTATTTATACGGTTGTACTTGGATTGATTGTCATTTTCCCACAATATGGGAATATTTTATGGCCTGTATTCGTATTCCTTGGACCGTTTTCATTACTGACATATCCGATTTTTTCTTCTATGTTTGATGCGAAGCTGGCAGGACGAGTGCAGACAACCTACAATATGCTGGTATTTATTATGTCAACAGTGATACAATCGGGAGTAGGCTGGATTATCGATATGTATGAGCCAATGGCAGACGGAAGCTATAATCCGCAGGGATATAAAGTGGCGTTGATCGTTCTGGTGGCTGCTTTAGCATTGTCTATCATATGGTGTCTGTTCTACCGGAAGGATAAAGATGAGATTCAGTATTAAAGCTGGGAGGAAGGTTATGGAAATAACTGAGGTATTGAATAAAGAAATCGAAGAGTTAAAAGAGGATATGGTTCAGCTCTGTGCGGAGCTGGTGAAAATTCCAAGTGAAACACCGCCTTCCGATACGAAAAGAATGGCGGAATTTCTAAAAGAATATATTGCACAGAAGATCACGGATGCAGATATTACTTTCCATATGAAGGAAGAACCGGTGCAGAGTATGGTAGTACGAATCAACAGCGGAAAGCCTGGAAAAAGACTGGTTTTTAATGGACATCTGGATACCTATCCGGCAGGAGATCATAGCCTGTGGACAGAATCTCCATGGTCGGGAAGTGTCAGGGACGGCTATATCTGGGGAAGAGGTTCTTCAGATATGAAAGGCGGCATAGCATGCTTTATTACGGCGGTAAGGATTCTGGCGAAGCATAAAGATCTGTGGAATGGTGAGATTGTGCTGACTATGGCCGGAGATGAGGAAGCTATGAGCGACAGAGGAACACAGTATCTACTGGACACGGTAGAAGAAGCCTCCGGTGATGCCATGATCTGTGCGGACGTAGGAGCCCCTGATTCGCTGCGGTTTGGGCAAAAGGGACTGCTCTGGATACGGCTGGATGCTTTGGGCAAATCAGCGCATGGGGCCCATCTTCATAAGGGAATCAGCGCGATTAATCGGCTGATTGAAGCAATTCGTAGAATTAATACAGAGATTCCGGAACTGCCGGTCCATATGCCGGAAAATGTACGGGACGCGATCTTAAAGAGTGCGGAGATTTCTGAAAGAGGCGCCGGTCCGGGTGAAACCGAAATTCTGCAGAAGATCACAGTTAACTTTGGAACCATCCAGGGAGGTATTTCGCCAAATCTGGTACCGGCATCTGCCAGTGCAGAGGCAGATATCCGTATTCCGGCAGGTGCTACAACGACGGAGATCCTTCAGAAAATAGAAGAAATTCTGGCTGATATTGAAGGTGTAACATGCATGGTGACACGGAGTTACGAGGCAAACTGGTCCGATCCCGAGGATATCCTGTTTAGGATTGTGCGGGAAAAGAGCGAAAAGGTTCTGAATAAGGAAGTGGTTGTGACTTTCCGGGTGGGAGCATCTGACGCCAGATTATACCGCCTGAGCAAAGGGATTCCTACCATTAACTGTGGTCTGACACCGTATGGTCTTGGCGGACCGGATGAGCATGTTTCTATTGAAGAAATGGTCAAGATTGCACAGATTCATGCTTTGTCTGCACTGGAGTTCTTGTCATAAATAGAGTACTGTAATGCAAAAGAGGATCCATACTGGATCCTCTTTTGCTATAAAAATTAATCTTTGCCATCCAATACTCCATCCAGATACGTACCGATGGAACGTCTTACATTCCCTTCAAAATCCGGTTCGCCATTCCGCATACTCCATTCAAATACATTGCCGATGACCAGCATCCGGATATCGGTTGTGATTTCCTCAAGATTCAGATGCTGTGGAAGTACGCCGGCTTCCATGGCCTTCTCCAGATAGGAGCGTACAGTTGTAATGGGATAGGGTCTCTTTGTCCGCGTTTCCGGATTCAGCGCCTGATTCTTCGGAGTATAATAATTTGCTATAAAGGTGACGCCCAGGTCACGGCAATAGGCAACATAATTCAGGTAGACGGAAATGATCGTTTCCCGCACCTCCTTCAGATCTGCAGGTACTGCCAACAGATCCGGATTGATACTCGGCTGATCTTCTATATAATAGGAAAGAAGGTCGTCCTTTGTCTGGAAATGATGATAGAAGCTTCCGTTGGATACGCCGGCCTTTTCGCATATGTTTTTTATCGAAAGGGCTTCATACCCTTCTGTCTGTAAGATTTGTTTGGCAGCCTGAAAGATCTTTTCTTTCGTGTGTCTGGATTTCAGCTGCTGCCTGGAAAGGTTTTCCTCCCCTGGTCTATCGTTCATGTGATATTCCTCCGTACCGCTCATTAAGTCCTGCAAACAGTCAGCACAGCAGACAATGCTGCTGCCGGCCGATTGACAGTATCTTCAGTATAGCATATGGCCTTAAAAATGACAAGAAAAATAGAGCATCCTCTGTTTTGCAAACTATGGATATAAGTCGTGCCGACTTGCCGAAAAGGAGAATCAGCGCTATAATAGAACTCATTATGAAGTGATATAATGAGAAAGGTAATAGAACTATGGATATGAATCAGAAATTGACAGAAGAATTAGGCGTGAAGCGTTGGCAGGTTGACGCGGCGGTAAAATTAATTGACGAAGGAAATACGATCCCGTTTATATCCCGTTATCGTAAGGAAGCCACCGGGGCGTTAAATGATGAACAGCTTCGAAATCTGTATGAGCGGCTGAACTATCTGCGCAATCTGGAAGAAAAAAAGGAACAGGTGCTCGGCAGTATCGCAGAACAGGGAAAGCTTACGGAAGAACTGAAAAAGCAGATTCTTGCAGCGGAAACGCTGGTGACGGTAGAAGATCTGTATCGGCCATACAGACCGAAACGCCGGACGCGTGCAACCATTGCCAAGGAGAAAGGGCTGGAGCCGCTGGCGGTACTGATTCAGCTGCAGAAGACAAAGATGCCCCTTGTCGAAGTAGCAGCGGCTTATGTGGATCCGGAAAAAGGAGTGCATTCGGCAGAAGAAGCGATCGCTGGAGCCAAGGATATTCTGGCAGAATATATTTCTGATGAAGCGGATTACCGTACTTATATAAGAAATCTGACGGTAAAGGAAGGTAAGCTGACTTCCGCAGCGAAAAATCCGGAAGAGTCAAGCGTATACGAAATGTATTACCAGTTTGAGGAGCCGGTAAAGAAGCTGGCCGGACACAGGATTCTGGCACTGAACAGAGGTGAAAAGGAAAAGGTTCTGAGCGTGAAAATTGAAGCACCGGAGGAAAAGATCCTGCGTTATCTGGAAAAAAAGCTTCTGACATCGGATAATCCACATACCACATCGATTTTAAAAGAGACGATAGAAGACAGCTATAAGCGTCTGATTGCGCCGGCTATTGAAAGGGAGATCCGGAATGATCTGACCGAACAGGCAGAAGAGGGGGCCATTAAAGTATTCGGTAAGAACCTGACACAGCTTCTGATGCAGCCGCCGATTGTCGGTCAGGTGGTACTGGGATGGGATCCGGCTTTCCGTACCGGATGTAAGCTGGCAGTAGTAGATGCAACCGGAAAGGTGCTGGATACAACGGTTATTTATCCGACGGCGCCGACGACCCCGGCGAAAATTGCTGCGGCGAAGGAAACGCTGAAAAAACTGATCCGCAAGTATCATGTGACCTTGATTTCCGTTGGAAACGGGACTGCTTCCAGGGAATCCGAACAGATCATTGTTGAGCTGCTGAAAGAGATTCCTGAGAAAGTGCAGTACGTGATTGTAAATGAAGCCGGGGCGTCTGTTTACTCTGCAAGTAAGCTGGCGACAGAAGAGTTCCCGAACTTCGATGTAGGACAGAGAAGTGCGGCATCTATTGCAAGGAGACTGCAGGATCCGCTGGCAGAGCTGGTAAAGATTGATCCGAAATCGATTGGTGTGGGTCAGTATCAGCACGATATGAACCAGAAAAAGTTGAGCGAGGCGTTATCCGGAGTTGTGGAAGATTGTGTCAACCGTGTCGGCGTCGATCTGAATACGGCTTCGGCCCCTCTGCTTTCTTATATCTCAGGGATCAGCGGTACCATTGCAAAGAATATTGTGGCATACAGAGAAGAAAATGGAAAGTTTACAGAACGCCGCCAGCTGCTGAAGGTAACGAAGCTGGGACCGAAGGCATTCGAGCAGTGCGCTGGTTTTATGCGGATTCTGGATGGCAAAAATCCACTGGACAGCACCAGCGTGCATCCGGAATCCTATGAGGCTGCAGAACAGCTTCTGAAACGAATGGGGTATCAGCCGGAGGATCTGAAAGGAGAGAAGCTGACCCGGCTTTCTCAAAAGATACAGGATTATAAGAAACTTGCGGCAGAGCTGCAGATCGGAGAACTGACTCTGCGGGATATTGTAAAAGAGCTGGAGAAGCCGGGAAGGGATCCGAGAGAAGAGATGCCAAGGCCGATTTTGCGGACCGATGTACTGGAGAGGAAGGATCTGAAGCCAGGTATGATATTAAAAGGCACTGTGCGGAATGTGATTGACTTTGGTGTATTTGTGGATATCGGGGTACACCAGGATGGCCTGGTACATATTTCACAGCTGACGGATAAGAAGTTTGTGAAGCATCCGTTGGAGGTTGTCAGTGTAGGAGATATTGTGGAAGTGAAGGTCATGAGCGTGGATGTACAGAAAAAAAGGATCCAGCTGACCATGAAGGGAATAGAAAGATAGAAGAACGAAAAATGGGGTTGTGCAGAATGATGCATAGACTCCATTTTTTGAAGAAAATATTGTCAACAATTGACAGTAGACGATATATAGTGTATAATACCCATAAGTTAAGGCAGAAGAATGAGAACATGGAAGGGAGTTTATCCTATGACAGGAAAGAGACAGCCGGTATTTACTAAAAAGACATTACGTGAACAGCTTGCAGAAATATTGCGGACGCAGATTCTGCGTGCAGAGATTGCACCGGGAGAAAGAATTACCGAGGAAGAAATTTCAAAAAAGTATCAGGTGAGCCGGGGGCCGGTCAGAGAAGCGCTTCGGCAGCTTGAAGAAGAGGGCCTGATCAGTTACGTTCCATATAAAGGATGCCTGGTGAAGATGCTGACGCATGAAGAGATGTCGGAGTTGTATCTGATCCGATCTACTCTGGAAGGACTTGCGGTCAGGATTTATTCCGGGAAAATGTCGCAGGAAGGCATGAATAAGCTGCAGCAGAGTATTGATGATTTGCAGAAAGCAGCCAAAGAGAAAGACTTATATGAAATTGTAGATGCGGACGAACGCTTTCATTCCGCAATTGTAGAAGAAGCCGGATGCAAAAAGCTGTTCCGGCTTTGGAAATCTCTGGTAGGCGCCAATACCTCTACATATTATACAATGAAGAATCAGGGTCTGATGCCGTATGATGTGCTGGGAACCAATCATCAACGGATGCTGGAGCTCTTTAAGGATCGGGTCGATGTGGAGACGATCGTGAAAGCAATTGCGGATCATTATATGGTTGTTCCGGAGACATTATATAATGCAACGCAGTTGGAGGCAGAGAAAGAGGAAATAAATATTTTGGCATAAATATAAGGATAAAAGGAGGGAAGTTATATGCTGAAATTTATTGGAAAGCGAATTGCATATGCAATTCTGACGTTGTTTTTGATAGCAACGGCCACATTTTTCCTGGTAGCAGGAGCGCCGGGAGATCCGATTGCAGCCAAAGTAGGGCAGATGCCGGAACAGGCGCAGGCAATCATCAGAGCAAAGTACGGTCTTGATAGGCCGGTCGTAGAGAGATATTTCGTCTATATGAAGAATCTTCTTACGACAGGGGATTTTGGAGAATCCATTATCTATACCGGAAAGTCAGCAAATGACGTTATCAAGACAAATACTATGGTGTCAGCCAAGATTGGTCTGTTGGCGTTATTATTCCAGATTACGATTGGAATATCACTGGGGTTGGTCTCAGCCCTGAACCGGGGAAAACCGGTAGACCACATCATACGTTTTATGGTAGTACTTGCTATATGCGTACCGAGCTTCGTATTTGCATCGCTGCTGCAGTATTTCCTGGCATTTAAGTGGAAGCTGGTGCCGGTATTTGGCTGGGGCGAGCTGAAGCACTATGTGCTTCCGGTAGCGGCTTACGCAATTGGAGGTATTGCATCTTATACCAAATACATGCGGAGCAGTACGCTGTCTGTTATCAGTGAGGACTATATCGTGACGGCAAAGGCAAAAGGATGTACCAAAGGAAGAGTTGTGAAAAAGCATGTGCTTCGGAATTCTATGATTCCGATCGTTACCATGATTGGACCGGCTGTAGCAGGTATCTTTGCAGGTTCCTTTATTCTGGAGAAGATGTTCTCCATTCCGGGACTGGGATTCTACTATGTAAAGGCAGTATCGGATAACGATTACACGATGATTATCGGACTTACGATATTCTTTGCACTTTTGTATGTAGGGTCGTTGATTGTTGTAGATATTTTATATGGTGTCGTGGATCCAAGAATCCGTGTTACCAAGGGAAAGAAATAAGTGGGGTGGAGAAATGATTGAAAAACAGCAAAATAATATGACAGATCTCTCTCTCGCAGATGATTTATTTGAACGGGTTGGTACAAAGGGATTGTCCGGTGAAGACATCGGAAAGAAATCCCTTACCTATTGGGCAGATGTGTGGAGAAGGTTTCGCTCAAATAAATTGGCGCTTTTTGGACTGATTCTTCTTGGCCTGGTTATTATCCTTCTTTTTATAGGGCCGCTTTTGTCCGGAAAGGATTATCAGTTTATTGACGCCTCGATGAAAAATTTGTTGCCGAGCAGTGAGTATTGGTTCGGAACCGATGATATGGGGCGAGACCTTTTTACACGTGTCTGTGTAGGCGGAAGAATTTCCATCTATATTGGCCTGTGCTGTACCCTTGTTATGTTTGTCATCGGTGCATTGGTTGGTGCGATAGCCGGACTGCAGGGCGGATTGGTAGACGATATCCTCATGAGAATCTGCGAATTTATCGGAAATCTTCCATATCTGATTATCGTGGTTATTCTGTCCATGGTTATGGGCCGCAGCATGTTTTCACTGGTATTTGCAATGTCATTGACTGCATGGGTTGGAACAGCGCGGATGGTGCGCGGTCAGATTCTCCAGATTAAGGAGCAGGATTACGTGCAGGCTGCCAGGGCGTTAGGGGCCGATACCGGCAGAATTATTATAAAGCATCTCTTACCGAATACGATGGGTATTATTATGGTAGATATTACAATGTCTGTTCCTGGATTCATTTTCAGTGAGGCATTCTTAAGCTATATCGGGCTGGGAGTCAGACCGCCGGAAACCAGCTGGGGCGCGCTTGCAAGTGCAGGACAGCAGCAGCTGATGTTTTATCCGCACCAATTGTTCTTCCCATGTTTGATGATTATTCTGACGATGCTGTCCTTCCATTTGATCGGAGATGGACTTTCCGATGCATTGGATCCGAAGCTGAGACAGTAGGAGGGCCTGAAGATGAGCGAAAAAATATTAGAAGTAAAGAATTTACATGTTTCTTTCCGTACATATGCCGGAGTTTCACATGCAGTTCGGGGAGTGGACTTCTACCTGGAAAAAGGTGAAACGCTTGCAATTGTAGGAGAATCCGGCTGCGGTAAAACCGTTACTTCCAAAGCGATTATGGGACTCCTGCCGGAATCCAATACAATAATCTCTAAGGAGGAAGGGGCGCAGATCCTGTTCCACGGCGAGAATTTGCTGGATTACAGTGAAAAGCAGATGACGCAGATCCGCGGAAGTAAGATTTCCATGATCTTCCAGGACCCTATGACTTCCCTGAATCCGACGATGAAAATTGGGGATCAGATTATGGAAAGTATTCTGATTCATCAGAATGTTGCAAAAAGTGAAGCAGAGAAGCAGGCACTGGAGATGCTGGAGTTGGTTAAGATCCCGAATGCGAAGGAGCGTATGAAGCAGTATCCATTTGAATTCTCTGGCGGAATGCGTCAGAGAGCAATGATTGCCGTAGCTCTGGCCTGCAAGCCGGAAGTGCTGATCGCGGATGAACCGACTACGGCACTTGATGTGACCATTCAGGCACAGATCATGGATCTGATTGGTGAGCTGCAGAAGGAACTGAACATGGCAGTGATTTTGGTAACGCATGATCTGGGTGTGGTCGCGAGTGTGGCTGACCGGATTCAGGTTATGTATGCCGGGAAAATTGTGGAAAGAGGCACTGTGGATGAGATATTCTATCAGTATAGCCACCCATATACACGGGCGCTCCTGGATTCTGTTCCGAAGGTGCACACCAACAATAAAGAAACACTTTATTCTCTGAAAGGAACGCCGCCGGATCTGATTAATCCGCCGACAGGATGTTCCTTTGCACCACGATGTGAATACGGAATGCAGATCTGCCGCCAGAGCTATCCGGATGTTACCCGATTCAGTGCTTCACAGGAATGTTCCTGCTGGCTGCATCATCCGAAAGCGGATACCAAAGGCCTTCCGGAAAGTATGATCAGAAGGAGCGTGGACTAAATGGCAGAAAAAGAGGTATTAATTGAGGTTAAAGATCTGAAAAAATATTTTAAGGTCGGTAAAAACGCTACATTAAAAGCGGTTGACGGTGTAAATTTCAAGATCTATAAAGGCGAGACACTGGGGCTGGTAGGAGAGTCCGGCTGCGGTAAGACAACCTGCGGAAAAACAGTTATGGGACTCTATCAGGCAACAGGCGGCCAGGTGATTTTCGATGGTACGGATATCCACAGCCTGTCCAAAAAGGAAAAGAAGGAGTTTACCAAACGTGCTCAGATCATTTTCCAGGATCCGTATTCTTCTTTGAACCCTCGAATGACGGTTCAGGATATCATTGGCGAAGGAATTGATATTCATCATTTGTATAAAGGAGAAGAGCGTCAGAAGAAGATTCATGAACTGCTGGAGCTGGTTGGACTGAATAAGGAACACGCGCTGCGCTTCCCGCACGAGTTCTCCGGCGGACAGAGACAGAGGATCGGTATCGCAAGAGCTCTTGCGATTGAACCGGAATTTATCGTTTGTGATGAACCTATTTCCGCACTGGATGTGTCTATCCAGGCACAGGTTGTCAATCTTCTGATTGAACTGCAGAAGAAAAAGAATCTGACGTATTTATTCATTGCGCACGATTTGTCTATGGTAAAGCATATTTCTGACCGTGTTGGTGTAATGTACCTGGGGAACATGGTAGAATTTGCCGAGAGTGATGAACTGTACACCAAGCCGCTGCATCCATATACGAAGGCGCTGATGTCAGCGATTCCGATTCCGGATCCGGAAGAGGAGAAGAGAAAGAAACGGATTCCGATTGAGGGAGAGATTCCAAGCCCGATCAATCCGAAGCCGGGCTGTCGGTTCGCAGCCAGATGCCGTTATGCGACGGATGCGTGTCGTCAGACAACACCGGAGCTGGTAGAGGTAACACCGGGACATTTTGCAGCATGTCACCGTGTAAAAGAACTGAACCAACTGGGAGATTAACAGCAGAGCTGTTAATAAATAAAAAAGGAGGAACTTATAATGAAAAAGAGAACAAGAATGCTGGCAGGAATGCTGGCAGCCGTATTGGTAGTCGGCGCTCTGACCGGCTGCGGCGGAGACGGAAAAGACACGTCTAAATCCGAAGGCGGCGACAGCAAGAGCAGTGGAACAGAGCAGGTATTTAACTATAGCACCAACAGTGTTGTAGTAGGTCTGAATCCTATTCTGAATACGACTGCACCGGATAACGCAGCTCATAATATGATCTGTGAGCCACTGGTACGAAACGTAGCAGCACCTGGGAACACTACAGAAGTTATTCCTGGAGCAGCAGAAACCTGGGACCTCAGTGAAGATGGATGCACCTATACTTTCCACCTTCGTGACGGCGCAAAATGGAGCGATGGCGAACCATTTACGGCAAAGGATTTCGAATATACCTTAAAGTTGATGGCAGATCCGGAAATAGCAGCAGAAAATGCATGGCTGTTTGATGGCGTGATTGTAAACTTTGGTGAAGCTTTATACAGCAATGGAAAAACTCCGGAAGATATTGCTGTAAAAGCAACGGATGATACGACTTTGGAAATTACGCTGACACATCCGGCAAGCTATTTCCTGGAACTGGTTTCCAGCCTTTACCCTGTAAGACAGGATAAATATGAAGAATGGGGCGGAGAATATGGTTCTTCTGCTGATAAGATTATCTGCAGCGGTCCATTCCAGGTAGAAAGCTGGAGTCAGAATACTGAGTTAGTAGTAACGAAGAACCCGAATCACTGGAATGTAGAGAACATTAAGCTGGATAAGATCGTTCAGAAGGTTATTCAGGAATCTGCTACTGCCATTCAGGCATTCATTAACGGTGAAATTGATGTTATCAGTACAACAGACCCGAACTGGGGAAAGACCATTGAAGAAGCTGGAATCTCTACAACAGAGACAGTACCGGATATGGCGCCGGAATTCTTAATGTTTAACCTTGGAAACGAATATCTGTCCAATACCAAGATCCGTCAGGCTCTTTCCGTAGCATTTGATCGTCAGGAATTCGTAGATGCTCTGCGTGATGGTCAGGCAATCCCGATTTATTCTGTAATGCCGGATACCATGATGGTTGGAGATAAAACATATACAGAGCTGGTAGATGGAAAGAACCATTTCGTAAAAGAAATGCAGGCTGAATTTGCAGATCCAAAGGCACTTCTGATGGAAGGACTGAAAGAGCTTGGAAAACCGGAAGATCCATCTCAGGTAACCATTCGTTATGCAAGCCGTGGTACAACAGAGCTTTCCAAGAAGATGGCAGAATGGTATAAGCAGACCTGGGAAAGCGCTCTTGGTATTACTGTAGAGATCGACATGATGGAATGGAACATCATGTGGGAGAAGATTGATGCAGGAGATTATGACATTGCAGTTGGCGGCTGGGGCCCATACTACAATGAACCAAGTGCGATTCTGACCTTATTTGATCCGGATAATGGATATTTCAACGGCGCTAAGACCGGATGGAATAATGAAGATTCTAAGAAATTTAAAGAAATCTGTACAGAAGCTACAA